>NZ_JBEAFN010000045.1:0-22025 GCF_040061795.1 Klebsiella sp. GN_Kp190 | reverse complement strand
CCGCAGACGGCGGTGAACCCGTAGCCCGGGCAAGGCGCGTCGAGCGCCGCCCCCGGGAGCATAGCGCAGAGCGGCTGAGTTTCCCGGAGGCGATGCTGCGCATCTGTCCGGGCTACCGGCCCGCAGACGGCAGTGAACCTGTAGCCCGGGCAAGGCGCGTCGAGCGCCGCCCCCGGGAGCATAGCGCAGAGCGGCTGAGTTTCCCGGAGGCGATGCTGCGCATCTGTCCGGGCTACCGGCCCGCAGACGGCAGTGAACCTGTAGCCCGGGCAAGGCGCGTCGAGCGCCGCCCCCGGGAGCATAGCGCAGAGCGGCTGAGTTTCCCGGAGGCGATGCTGCGCATCTGTCCGGGCTACCGGCCCGCAGACGGCAGTGAACCTGTAGCCCGGGCAAGGCGCGTCGAGCGCCGCCCCCGGGAGCATAGCGCAGAGCGGCTGAGTTTCCCGGAGGCGATGCTGCGCATCTGTCCGGACTACCGGCCCGCAGACGAATGTGAACCCGTAGCCCGGCTAAGCGCAGCGCGAGCCGGGTAAAACTACCAGTCGATTCCCACCTGCGCCTGAATACCGCTGTCAAAGGCGTGCTTCACCGGACGCAGCTCACTAACCGTATCGGCAAGCTCCAGCAGCCGGGCGTGGCAGCCGCGGCCGGTGACAATCACGTTCTGCCGCGGCGGACGATTCTCTATCGCCGCGATCACTTCCTGAGTATCCAGATAGTGATACGCCAGCATATAGGTAAGTTCATCCAGCACCACCAGATCGTAGCTCGGGTCGGCCAGCATGCGCTTGCTCTCCTGCCATACGGCCGACGCCGCCTCGATATCTGCCTCCCGGTTTTGCGTTTCCCAGGTAAAGCCGGTGCCCATAATGTGAAACTCAACGCCGAGCGGATGCAGCGTGTTGTACTCTCCATTATCCCACTGACCTTTAATGAACTGGGCAGCACCGACGCGCTTACCGTGGCCGACGGCGCGCGTTGCCGTGCCGAAGGCGGCGGTGGATTTACCTTTGCCGTTGCCGGTGAAGACGATCAGAATGCCTTTTTGCTCCGTTGCCGCCGCCACGCGGGTAGCCACCTGCGTTTTCAGCTTCTGCTGGCGCTGACGATGGCGGTCGGGATTGCCTCGCGCGTGCATAAATGCTCCTTAGTGTCCTGCCGGACAGGTGGCGCAGCGGTGCTGCTGCTCGAACTGGCTAAAGAAGTTGTTGCCTTTGTCGTCAACCAGTACAAACGCGGGCAGATTTTCGACTTCCATCATCCATACCGCTTCCATGCCCAGCTCCGGATACTCCAGGCAGCGCAAACTTTTCACATACTGCTGCGCCAGCAGGGCCGCCGCGCCGCCGATGCTGCCGAGATTAAAGCCGCCGTGTTTATGGCAGGCCTCGGTCACCTGCTGGCTGCGGTTGCCTTTGGAAAGCATGATCAGACTGCCGCCCGCCGCCTGGAAAGCGTCAACATACCCATCCATGCGTCCGCCGGTGGTGGGGCCCAGCGAGCCGCAGGCCAGATTATTCGGCGTTTTCGCCGGGCCGGCGTAGTAGACAATATGCTTGCGCATATACTCCGGCATCGGTTCGCCGTTATCCAGACGCGCTTTGATTTGGGCATGGGCGATGTCGCGGGCGACGACAATCGGACCGCTCAGCGATAGCCGGGTGCCCACGGGCAGGGCTGACAGGTCGTGGAGGATGTCGCGCAGCGGCCGGTTCAGATCGAGCTGGACGGTCTGCGCCCCGTTTTCTATGCGCTGAGAATCAGGGATAAACTTGCCCGGGTTATGTTCCAGCTTCTCCAGCCAGATGCCGTGCTTGTTGATTTTGGCTTTGATGTTTCGGTCGGCGGAGCAGGAAAGCGCCATTGCGATAGGGCAGGAGCCGCCGTGCCGCGGCAGGCGAATCACGCGAATGTCGTGGGCGAAGTATTTGCCGCCAAACTGTGCGCCGATGCCGAACTCGCGGCTGGCTTTGAGCAGCGCCGCTTCCAGCGACGTATCGCGAAACGCCTGGCCCAGTTCGTTTCCGCTGGTGGGCAGATTGTCGTAATATTTTGTCGAAGCCAGCTTCGCCACCTTCAACGCCTGGTCCGCCGACAGGCCCCCCACGACAAAGGCGATGTGGTACGGCGGGCAGGCGGCGGTGCCCAGCGCCTTCATTTTTTCAATCAGGAAGGCGGTGAGTTTTTCCGGCTGCAGAATAGATTTTGTTTCCTGAAATAGCGCGGCTTTGTTCGCCGAGCCGCCGCCTTTATTGACGAAAAGGAAGCGGTATTCGCTGCCCGGCACCGCGCTGATATCAATCTGCGCGGGCAGGTTGGTCTCAGTGTTGACCTCGGTATACATATCAAGGGGGGCATTTTGCGAATAGCGTAAATTGTTTTCCTGAAAGGTGGTGTAGATGCCCTGACTCAGAGCTTCAGCGTCGTTGCCGCCGGTCCAGACGTTCTGGCCTTTGCTCGCGACGATGGTGGCGGTCCCGGTATCCTGGCAGTTTGGCAGCACGCCTTTTGCCGAGACTTCGGCGTTGCGCAGCAGCTGTAGCGCAACGTATTTATCGTTGCCGCTGGCCTGCGGGTCGTGCAGGATGCTGGCGATCTGCTTTAAGTGCCCGGCGCGCAGGAAAAACGACGCCTCATAAAATGCCTGCTGAGCCAGCAATGTTAACGCTTCCGGCGCAACCTTGATGACCTCTTCTCCATCTAACTCTGTCACCTTAACATGTTGATTCGTTAGCAGTTCATATTCGGTATTATCGTTGCTCTGAACAAAAAGTTCCTGCCAGACAAAGGGTTTCGACATTTTACTTCTCACTATTTCGCTAAAAAGAGATTGGCCCGCGTCGCATTCGCGACGTACTCGATGGTCTGCTGGGCGCGGACGCTGTTGCCGGCTGCATCCAGCGGAGGAGAGTAGACGGCGATAGCGTATTGCCCGGGAACGACGGCGACCATCCCGCCGCCAACGCCGGATTTTGCCGGGATACCGACGGTGTACAGCCATTTGCCGCTGCCGTCGTACAGCCCGGCGATCGCCATTTCCGCCAGCACCTGCGGGACATAGCTGGCGGTGAGCAGCTGCTTGCCGTTGAACGGTGATTTGCCATTGTTGGCGAGTACGGCCCCCATTTTGGCGAGCTGCTCAACGGTGATATCCACCGAACACTGACGGGTGTAGATTTCGACGGCTTCCTGAGGGTCGCCATAGAAGCTGCGGTATGAATTCATCAGCATCGCCAGCGCCTGGTTATGCTGATTGGTCTCCATTTCGGATTGAAATACCGGCTCGTTAACTCTCAGGGAGCTGTCGGCCCAGGCGTTGAGGTTGTTGAGAATGTTGTTCCAGCGGTCGGTTTTGTCTTTCGCCGCAATCAGGCTCACGGTGCTCATGGCGCCGGCGTTGACTAACGGGTTCTCCGGCGCGCCTTGCGTGAGCTCCACGGCTAAGCCGGAATTGAAGGGCAGGCCGGTCGCGTTCGCGCCGAGTTTATCCAGCACCTCCTGCGGCCCGCGCTGCTCAATCGCCAGCGCCAGGGTGAAAACTTTACTTAATGATTCCATCGGAAAGGCTTTTGTCACGTCACCGGTCTGGTAAATTTTGCCTTCGACCGTCGCGAGCGTAATGGCGAAATTATTCGGGCTATAGCTCGCCAGGGCAGGGATATAGTCAGCGACTTTACCGTCGTGATTACTCTTATATTTCTGATGCGCCTGCTCGATGATGCTGGCGTAGTCCGGCGCGCTTTGCGCCTGCGCGGCGGCGCTAAACAGTAAGCTGGCGGTTAAGATGCAGGTGCCAAGAAATTTCACGTTCATGGTGTGTCCTGTTGGGATGATTGGAGGGAACCGGGCCGGACGTATCCGGCCTGGGGCTCATAGCCATTTTGCTGTCAGGACATCGCCACTTCTGACGTTTCGCTGGCAGGGCGCTCCTGCTCCGGTTTTTTGACCGGGGCGGTGCCGCGGCAGCCTTCTCCGTAATGCTCGCCTTCCCAACGGCCAACGATGGCGGCGCCCATGGCGTTACTCATCACGTTGGTGGCGGAGCGACCCATATCGAGGAACGGGTCGACGCCCATCAGCAGGATCAGGCCCGCTTCCGGAATGTTGAACTGGTTCAGCGTCGCGGCGATAACCACCATTGAGGCGCGCGGCACGCCCGCCATCCCTTTGGAGGTCAGCATCAGGATCAGCAGCATGGTGATCTGCTCGCCCATGCTGAGGTGGACGTTACAGGCCTGGGCGATAAACACCGTGGCGAACGAGCAGTAGGCCATGGAGCCGACCAGGTTAAAGGAGTAACCGATGGGCAGGACGAAGCTGGCGATTTTGGAAGAGACGCCGAATTTTTCCAGCTTATCGAGGGTTCCTGGGAAGGCGGCTTCTGAGCTGGATGTGGTGAAGGCCAGCAGCGCGGGCTCGAAGATCGCTTTGGTCAGACGGCTGATACATGGGCCGACAATCACCGTCGACAGGCCAATCAGGATTGCCCACAGCATGCCCAGCGTCAGGTAGAACTCACCCATAAAGATCCCGGCGCTGACCATCACGCCAAGACCGCGCTCGGCAATCAGCCCGGAGATGGCGGCGAAAACGGTCAGCGGTGCGAACAGCATGACGTACCCTGTGAGCTTCAGCATCACGTGGACCAGCGAATCGAGCACCTTCACAATGGGCTCGGCTTTTTCGCCGATCGCCGCCAGGCTGCAGCCGAGGAAAATAGAGAACACCACGATTTGCAGAATTTCGTTGCGCGCCATCGCATCAACGATGCTGGTGGGTACCGCGTGCGAGATAAACACTTTCAGGGTGAAGGGCTCGGACTGAACGGCGGCCACGGCTCCGGCATCGTGGGGGACAAAGTTGATGCCCGCGCCTGGCTGGAACAGATTGACGATCACCAGACCCAGCGCAATCGACAGCAGCGAGGCGCAAATAAACAGGAAAAAGGTTTTAGAGAATATGCGCCCGAGCGTTTTCGCATCGCCCATTTTGGCGATGCCGACCACCAGCGTTGATATTACCAGCGGGGCGATAATCATTTTTACCAGGCGTAAAAATATAGTGGTAAAAATGGAAATATCCTGCGCATAGGATTTTGCTGTATCTGCTGATGCCATATTATTAATGATCACCCCGGCAATCATGCCGAGTATCAGGCCTAATATGATCATTTTGGTTAAACTTATTTTTTTCATATTTACTCCATCGGAACAGGGTTAGTCGGTGAAGTGGTGTAGGGCGGCGTACGCCTGCGCCAGGTAGCAGCGCAGACGTACGCCTGTGGTGACCAACCGCATAAATTGTCTGGAATACAGTGATACAGCGAAATTCTGTACCCCAATGGATGTTGTTGTATTTTAGAAATTACAGGTCGAACTCAATACTTAATAACGGCGCATGCTGCTGAGCGCCATAAACATCATTGTCCCCGACGTTGCCGGAAATAATATCTCGCGGCATGACGATTTTTACCGCGTTGGCCGGATCGAACCAGATAATGCGATGAATAAAATCAGGCTTTACGTTATATAAGCCGGCAATGAGCTGCGGGGTTAATTGCTCAGAACGTTTGACCCGCTGATAATCTTCCCGGGTTTTAAATAAAATATCTAAAACCAGTTCATACGGTCCGGCGTTTTTGGAGCGGATCACCTGCGCCAGTGAGCATAGGGATTGTTTCATGCCTGAACTCCTTCTGGCGTCACCTGTTCGATATGGAAGTCAAAGCGCAGCGCGTCGCTGGCTTCGATCAGGTGATAGATTGAGAACTCATACACCGGGCCGCTCTGAATATCGGAAGGTGAGAACGGGAAGGCGAGGTTGCCCGCGGTGGCAATGCGGTTTTCATAGCCGTAGTGCAGCAGGGTAGAGCGCACCAGCGAACAGACGCTGTTGGCGATATCCTGGGTTGGCGCAACGACATCAAGCAGGATGCCCAGTTCGTGCCCGGCGATTTTCATCGGTTCGTGATTGCCCATCACGCCGTTCTTTCCATACAGATGGAAGGTCATGCGGATGCTGTCATCGTTCAGGGAGAGGTTGCGTGCGACGCTGGTCTGTACCTCTTCAAGAATATTATCGATTCCGGCAATCATGATCGGATCGCGCGTTCCGGCAATGGTCAGGCAGCGGAAGCCGACCCGCCGCGCGCCTTCCAGCTTCAGCGCGTACGGCGTCGCTTCATGACGAGAACCGCTGACGTAAACCTCGCCTTCGTTGACGGCTTTGAAGGTGCATCCTTTCAGGTTAAGCACGCCGCCCGGACCGGGCAGGAAATACGGATCGGACTTCTCGTACAGCGTATGCGCCGCCGCAGAGGTTTCGGTAAACTTACGCTTTGGATTAAACGCTTTCAGCGTAAAGCCGCTGTCGTCGATAATCCCCATGGCGCAGTCGGAACCGGAGCCCGGCGTGGCGGCAATGGCCGCGCATTCGAGGATCTTGCCGCAGTGCAGGGCGAGCCCCTCATCAAAGCCCTGCATAATCGGCAGCGCCGCGAAGCAGGCCGGATCGTACGCCCGGCCGCCAAGCACCACCTGGGCGCCGGCGGCGAGCGCCCGCTGAAAGGGTTCGATCCCCATCTGGGCGACGATATAGGTACTCTCTTCAATGGCCTCGTGGGTCAGTTCAGGCACAAAGTCCAGGGCGGTGATTTTGCCGTTATCCAGCGCCTGATGAATGATGGCTTTATCAACATCAGACGGGATCAGCGCCATGGAGAACGACAGTTTTTCTTCCTGCGCAATCTCATGGATAATCTGCCGACACCACTCCAGATGTGGCGCGGCGCCGGATCCTCCAGCGGTGCCGATCACCACCGGTATGTTGTTCTTCACGCCGGCGACGATCATATAGCGCAGATCGCGTTTCACCCCGGCCCGGTCGGTAAAAGGTTTGCCTGCCCCCAGATAGTGGGGGCCGGGATCGGATGAACCGGCGTCAACGGCAATCAGATCCGGGGACTCCGACATGGCTTTAAGAAAGCTCTCTTCCGGGAAGCCATAGCCGAGGATTGCCGTCGGCGATAAGATCTTAAAGGTACGAGCCATCTCTTAATCCTTAGTCTGCAACAGCGCGATGGTGCGGTTCATTTCGTTAAACACGATGTTAAGACCTTCGTCGAAGCCCATGCCCGGCTTGATCAACATGCGCATCGGACGCGCGGCCAGCGCGACGTGAACGCAGGTGCGGGCGCTGATCTCGGTTTCGTTACAGGTACCGCCCTGATAGGCTTCCATCGCGTGTTTGTTGCAGTACAGCACTGCGTCCACGATGTTATGAATGCCGCCGAGATCCGGGGTTTTGATCTGCACCATGTGGCAGCTGCCGGCATCGGTAAAGTCAACGATGTCCTGGTAGGTGTTACACCACTCGTCGGCGACAATTTTTACGCCGGAACCGAGGCGGGTCAGCTCTTTGGTAATGGCCGTGAGCATACGGATCTGGTCCGGTTTATTACCCGCATCCACCGGGCCTTCTATGTAGAGCGGCAGGCCCTGCGCCTCTTGCTCCAGGCTGGCGATATAGTCGGCGCAGCGAACCGGATCCATATCGAAAATCAGGCCGATGGTGCCGTACACGTCGATATGCAGCGTGGGGCGATAGCGGGGGCTGGTGCGCAGGCTTAAGATGCGGTCGGACAGCCAGCGGATATACTCACGCAGTTTTTCCCCTTTCAGACCCAGCTTCTCTTCGACGTTGTTAATCAGCGCATGCGGCAGGACGTCAACGCCTTTGAGGATCATTTTGTCCACGGCGATGTAGCGGTCGTCGCCGCTCTGACCAAATAACGGAATCGCTTCCGGTATGCAGGGCAACTGCCATTCGTCGCAAACTACCTCCGCCTTCAGGCGGCCGCTGGCCAGCGCGGTGGCGTCGAGCAGCGCCTGGGAAAGACCGTAGCGGACGGCGGTATGCAGCAGATGACCGTCGATGCGCAGCTTGTCGAAGAAGCGGGCGTTCGGCAGGAAGGTATCGACATCGCGGCCCTCCAGCAGCGGTTTGATATGATCGTTGAGGAACGGGATAAAGTTCTCCGCCAGGAACAGCGGGTCGCGGCCGCCCGCGCCGGAGTACTGTACGGCGGCACAGTCACCGACCGCCACCGCGCCGTTTTCCAGAATCAGCTGGACGGATACGCATTCACCCGCCTGGCGTACCGAGGTGAAGCCTGGCGTTACCGGAGCACCGGTATAAATGAACCCATCATGACCCGCGCCGTTTTTAATCGCCTGCTGATCGTCAAAATAGAATGAAGAGTAGCCAGCGGTGAAAAGGGCCTGTTTAATTTTCATTATGGTCTTCCTATTAATTTACTGTGGGATACCGCGTTGATGTCATCAACAACCATCTGGAATGAGGGTTTGCGTCCTTCAAAATGCGCACGTTCAGCGACGTAATCGTGGTGCAGGGCGAGGATGTCCTTCGGCAGCGGAACCGCGCCGGCTTCAAGCACGCGAATGGCGCCGGCATTGTCGCGAACCGGCAAAATTTTGCCCGCGTTGCAGGATGCGGGGGCAAAAGGCACGTCCAGGACGCCCGCTTCAAAGGCCAGCACCGTACCGCGGGCGATGTCGCCGTTGCCCAGCTCGAACACTTTCTTCAGCACTGCGCGAACCTCGCTTTTTATCAGCTCCACTTCCTGCTCAACCGCGGCGCAGGGCGGGAACTTCTGATCGCTGACCATATTGAGCATCTGGCGGGATGCCCTCAGCCCCTGCGCGTTGGCCGCCGCGGTGGGAATACCGAACGCTTCATGCGGGCTCTTGGTGATCACTTTGGTGGCGCCGGACATCCCGGCTACCGCCGCGCCCCAGGAGATAATGGCAAAGGCTTTTGATTCATCTTCCGGAAAGCCGCCCATCCACTGGTGGAAGACGGTACTCAGCTCATAATCGTCGAATCCGTAATTGCCAAAGTATTCGTGGGAGAGTTCGCGAAGAGATTTAATCGCCGCGATGTCCTGGGTGAGGCTGCCGACCTGGCCGTAGCCGACGGTGATTGACTTGACGCCCTGTTCCAGCGCCAGCAGACCTTCGATAATGGCCACCGCGTGGGACATAAACGGTGGGATCAGGGTGCCGGTCAGAGGGCCGAACGGTTCGCGGTTAATACGAATGCCGTGTTCTTCATACAGGCCCATCAGGCGGTCGCAGTATTGCCAGTCGCGAATCGACTTCTCCAGGGTGACGCGCTTGGCGTAGGGAATGTTGTAGGAGATACCGCCGCCTTCGTAGCTGGTAAAGCCGCTGGCCATGGAGATTTCCGCCAGCAGGCGCGCGTCTGGCGTACCGTGACGTACCTGGACCGGTTTTTCCAGCGCTTCGGTCATCCGGCGGCAGGCGGCGACGCCGTGGTTAACCACCGGCAAACCATTCAGTTTGGAGGTTCCCGCCTCGATGGATTTCTGTATGCCGACCGCCGCTTCTTCGTAACGGTTGAGGCGGGTATAGGCATCGATGGTGCTGGGCAGCAGATCGCACTCTTCCTGCAGGGTTTTGAGCAGCGCAATATGTTCATCCATCAGCGCCACGCCCGCGCGCGGCTGGCTCAGGGTTTTACCCTCCTGGTCGGCCTTAAGCAGAGCGTGAGAAAAGCGTTTTTTCTCAGGAATGGTTTGCTGGTACTTCACGCCATCTTCGAAGTGCTCAACGTCCTTGCCGGTATGCCAGGTCTGCAATACCTGATGCCGCTCGGTCATGAATTCGTCGTGGGTTAATTTTTTATTTCGAAGTTCCATTCGTAGCTGCCTTCATTTATAGGGTTAAACAGTGAATGCTGGTGCGAGCGGCGAGCTCGGGGTAGAGCCTGGCAACGTTTGCCAGCAGCGGAAGCAGGCCTTTTGCATCGCGGTAATAATCAAACCGGGTTGGCAGAAGAATGCGTCTGCCGTCGTCATCCAGTTCGCGGTATTTCAGCCAGCGGTGGATGTCGAAGCCGCTGGCGCGGGAGAGCCATCCACCGGAACCGACGACTTTACGCACGGGGGTCAGATCGCGGCCCATCTGTAAATCGACGTTGCCCACGCAGGTGCAGACCTGCTTTTTGGTGCCCGCGTGGCGTTCGCTGGCGTAGCCGACGCACAGCCCGGCCAGCACGGTGTCGAAATATTTTTCTTCCGCGTTGAGCGGCAGATAATCCGGCTGAGCGACCAGATGGCGCAGGTAGCGGTAAAAGGCCTCCTGACGCTGCGGCTGGTGGGCAAACACCACGTTCACCAGCTCCTGAGTACTTTCACCGACCACGACAGCTGAAACGCGCATGCCGAGATCGCCTTCCACCGTGCGTTTTACATATGGCTCCGGAACGCCGTGCAGAACGGTATCCGGCGAGAGCGTGTTGGCGCTGGCGGAGTAGACGTCGGTGGTGGCGCCGCCCATATCGATCAGCATGAACTCTTTCCACGCGCTGTCGTAATGACTGATGGTTTTCACCAGCTCGTAGACGGTCCACGGCGTTGGCATCGGCTCTTCGCCGGTTTCTGCGACGATAACGTCCAGTCCTTTACCTTTGACGATTCGGGATAAGAAGACATCGCAAATCGCCTTGCGGGCAGCGTAGGGATTAGGGTGATCGAGATCGGGCAGAATGTTGTCTACCGTGGTCAAATCTTTGTGGCCAAGGATGGCCTGAACCTCGTCCTGAATATCCCGGTTTCCGGCATAGATAATGGCGCAGTCGAGCGTTGACTCCGCCAGCGCATGGGCGTTGGCCAGGCCGTAGCTCTCCTCGCCGCCGTCGGTTCCGCCGGTAAACAGCAGGATATCCGGCGGCGTGGCTTCCAGCGCCTGGATATCGTGGCGGTTGAGTTTGTAGGCGTAGTATTGGGCGATTTTGGCCCCCGCCGAGTGGGCGGTGACTTTTGCTGATTCCAGGGTGATGGACGGCACCAGACCCATCGCGGCAACGGCAAGACCGCCTTTTGCCGATGAAGAGTATTTCAGCGTGACGTCACCGCGGTGCAGCAACGGGCGCGCATCGGCAACGTTAAGCACCCGGTTCAGGCTGGCAAAAAAGCCTTCCGCCAGGTGATGGGTAGTGGTCGGGGTCAGAACGTGGTTTACCAGCGTCAGCTCATCCCCCTCCTGTGCGAAGAGGGCCGCTTTGGTCCACGTCGAGCCGATATCGACAGAGACGGTTTGCATCAGATAGCCTCTTCCAGACACTGCTGTTCAACGCCGTGGCGCTGGTTGATATCGTTCGCCATCAGCCTGCAGACGTCTTCCAGATCGTGGCTTGGGGCAAAGACGCGATTGAAGCCCATCTCTTTGAATTTGGCCTCGACGTCGGCAAAATCATGCTTACCGACCACCAGGTTGCCGCCAACGTAAAGAAGAATATCGCCGATACCCCGTTCGATGCAGCGTTCGCGCAGTCCCAGGCAGTCGATATCGCCGTGGCCGTAAATAGACGAGACAACGATGGCGTCCGCGCCGGTTTCGATAGCGGCATCGATATATTCATCCTGACTGACCATCACCCCCAGATTGATTACGCGAAAATCATGGGCAGTAAAAACGCGGTCCAGGACTTTGTTGCCTACTGCATGGCAGTCAGCACCAATGACGCCAATAACAAGTGTTGATTTCTTCATGGGTAATCCTCTGTAAGGCTGATGGTATAAAAATAAAAACGACTTTCTAATATTTGCAGCGTTGATGATGGCCGCCTGTTAATAGGGCTGGAGTGTCTGTGGTTCGAAGGGGGGAAGCAATTGATCTATTTTCAGAATATCTTTCAAAAAAGTCTTGTTTTTGATTTTTCTTTAAAAAATCCTTTTGTATCATGATGTTGTTAGTTTTTTTATTGTCTGGGGTTATTTCTGTTCAGATCTTTTTAATAAATGGATTGCGATGTTTGTGAGCAAGGTCTTATTTTATATTTTGCGTTTATTTTGCCTTGATAATAAGCGGTAAATACAATTCTTTAAATTTTTCTGTGAGCATAGTAACGGAATTTATGTGCTGTTTTTTATATGCGTCACGGCGAATTTGTTAGATTAAAGATATAAAATGGTGATTTGTTTATTTAATATTTCATTTTTGTTGAATGGCGGAGTGGGGCAGGAGAGCTGCTGTCCGGGGGGGATAAAAGCGCAGGGGGAAAGTCTGCTGCATAAAGAGCAGGGTGCGTTGCGTCACAAAACGACGAGAAAGAGAATGTACGCCGCATTTACTTGATAATGAGATAGTTACGCATCTGTGTTAATTGAAAGTAAACGCAATGATAAATGTAATAAGCAAAAAAATTTAGGGCATTAACTTGATAAAAAAAATCTGTGAGCTACACGACATTGTCAGCTGATGCCCGGATTAATGCGCCCAGCGCTCATCCCATTAAATTCCCCTCCGCGGCGAAATAAATGGACTATCATTTTCAGTAACCGTTGATACTCTTGAAAAACATATTGTTAACCTAGTGTTTACCTGTACGGTACACGGTATACATAATTAACATTTAAAATGAAAATTGATTTAAATCAATGTTTAAAACTTGGAAAAGGTCGCGAAATGGAGTTAAATTGTCGCGGATCAAATTGACCGAAATCTGGTATTTTCGCTATAAATTGATCGCTGTCGAAAACTGCAAATTTATCACAATAAAAACCTATTTATTGTAAGGGTTTTGCAGCGTAATATAATCACGGGATCAATTTGGGTGTTTTGTTAACATGTTTGTAACTTCTCATTACTATCGTTTTCTTGCATGAGAAAACGGGCGTGACGAGAAGAAGCAAATAAATTTGTATTGGGGCATGCGTGTGACCCTTTCTAACGGGGTTCACTCTCGGAGTCTTCATGCGATGAGCAAGGAGTCATGATGTTAGATATAGTCGAACTGTCGCGCTTACAGTTTGCCTTGACCGCGATGTACCACTTCCTGTTTGTGCCGCTGACGCTAGGTATGGCGTTCCTGCTGGCCATCATGGAAACGGTCTACGTCCTTTCCGGCAAACAGATTTATAAAGATATGACCAAGTTCTGGGGCAAGTTGTTTGGTATCAACTTCGCGCTGGGTGTGGCAACCGGTCTGACCATGGAGTTCCAGTTCGGGACTAACTGGTCTTACTACTCTCACTATGTGGGCGATATCTTCGGTGCGCCGCTGGCCATTGAAGGTTTGATGGCCTTCTTCCTCGAATCTACCTTTGTCGGTCTGTTCTTCTTCGGTTGGGATCGTCTGGGCAAAGTTCAGCACATGGCCGTGACCTGGCTGGTGGCGCTGGGCTCCAACCTGTCGGCGCTGTGGATCCTCGTCGCTAACGGCTGGATGCAGAACCCGATTGCGTCGGACTTCAACTTTGAAACCATGCGTATGGAGATGGTCAGCTTCTCTGAGCTGGTCCTGAACCCGGTTGCTCAGGTTAAGTTCGTTCATACCGTGGCGTCAGGCTACGTGACCGGCGCGATGTTCATTCTTGCCATCAGCTCCTGGTATATGCTCAAAGGCCGCGACTTCGCTTTTGCCAAGCGCTCCTTCGCTATCGCAGCAAGCTTCGGTATGGCGGCGATTCTCTCCGTTATCGTTCTCGGTGATGAATCCGGCTACGAAATGGGCGACGTGCAGAAAACCAAACTGGCGGCTATCGAAGCTGAATGGGAAACTCAGCCTGCTCCGGCGGCCTTTACCCTGTTTGGTATTCCCGATCAGAAGGCGCAGGAGAACCGCTTCGCGATTCAAATTCCTTACGCGCTGGGCATCATTGCGACTCGCTCCGTGGATAAACAGGTTACCGGCCTGAAAGACCTCATGGTTCAGCACGAAGAGCGTATCCGTAACGGGATGAAAGCTTACGCGCTGCTGGAACAGCTGCGTGCCGGTTCAACCGACCAGGCCGTGCGCGATCGCTTTAACGACGTGAAGAAAGATCTGGGCTACGGTCTGCTGCTGAAACGCTATACCGACAACGTCTCTGACGCGACGGAAGAGCAGATTGCTCTGGCGACCAAGGACTCTATTCCTGCCGTGGCGCCGCTCTACTTCGCCTTCCGTATCATGGTAGCGTGCGGCGTGCTGATGCTGTTGATTATCGGCGCCTCCTTCTGGAGCGTGATTCGCAACCGCATCGGTGAGAAAAAATGGCTGCTGCGCGCCGCGTTCTATGGCCTGCCGCTGCCGTGGATTGCCGTTGAATCGGGCTGGTTTGTCGCCGAATATGGCCGTCAGCCGTGGGCTATTGGTGAGGTGCTGCCGACGGCCGTCGCGAACTCGTCGCTGACCGCGGGCGACCTGATCTTCTCTATGGTGCTGATTTGTGGCCTGTACACGCTGTTCCTGGTGGCTGAACTGTTCCTCATGTTCAAGTTTGCCCGCAAAGGACCAAGCAGCCTGAAAACCGGTCGCTATCACTTTGAACAGTCCTCTGCGGCTATTCAGTCGGCACGCTAAGACAGGAGTCGTCAAATGATCGATTATGAAGTATTGCGTTTTATCTGGTGGCTGCTGATCGGCATTTTGCTTATTGGTTTTGCCGTCGCCGATGGCTTCGACATGGGGGTGGGGATGCTCACCCGTTTCCTCGGTCGTAACGACACCGAGCGTCGAATTATGATTAACGCCATTGCCCCGCACTGGGACGGAAACCAGGTGTGGCTGATCACCGCCGGCGGCGCGCTGTTTGCCGCCTGGCCGATGGTCTACGCCGCCGCGTTTTCCGGCTTCTATGTGGCCATGATCCTGGTGCTGGCCTCTTTATTCTTCCGTCCGGTGGGTTTCGACTACCGCTCGAAGATTGAGGATAACCGCTGGCGTAACATGTGGGACTGGGGCATCTTCGTCGGCAGCTTCGTGCCGCCGCTGGTGATTGGCGTGGCGTTCGGCAACCTGCTGCAGGGCGTTCCGTTCCACGTTGATGAATATCTGCGCCTGTACTACACCGGTAACTTCTTCCAGCTGCTGAATCCGTTTGGCCTGCTGGCCGGTATTGTTAGCGTGGCGATGATCCTGACGCAGGGCGCGACCTATCTGCAGATGCGTACCGTGGGTGAACTGCACCTGCGCACCCGCTCCGTGTCTACGGTGGCGGCGCTGGTGACGCTGGTCTGCTTCGCGCTGGCGGGCGTTTGGGTCTACTACGGTATCGACGGTTATGTGGTGAAATCGGTGATGGATCATACCGGCCCGTCTAACCCGCTGACCAAAGAAGTCGCGCGTGAAGCCGGCGCGTGGATGGTGAACTTTAATAACATGCCGGCGCTGTGGGCGATTCCTGCTCTGGGCGTGGCGCTGCCGCTGCTGACCGTCATCTCGACAAAAGCGGATAAAGGCGCATGGGCGTTTCTGTTCTCCTCGCTGACGCTGGCGTGCATCATTCTGACTGCCGGTATCGCCATGTTCCCGTTCATTATGCCATCAAGCACGGCGATGAACGCGAGCCTGACCATGTGGGATGCGACCTCCAGCCAGCTGACGCTGAACCTGATGACTTACGTGGCGATTGTCTTCGTACCGATTATTCTGGCCTACACCGCCTGGTGTTACTGGAAAATGTTCGGTCGCATCACTCGCGAAGACATCGAAAAGAACACCCACTCGCTGTACTAAGGTAAGGAGCTATATATGTGGTATTTCGCATGGATTTTGGGAACGCTTCTTGCCTGTGCTTTTGGGGTGATTACCGCGCTGGCGCTTGAGCACGTGGAAGCCACCAAAGCAGGTAAAGAAGAACACTGATGAGTATTATCGCGACTCTTTACGCGATAATGGACAAGCGCCCGTTAAGGGCGCTTTCCTTATTGATGGCGCTGGCGCTAGCGGGCTGCATCTTCTGGGATCCGTCGCGCTTTGCGGCCAAAACCAGCGAGCTGGAAATCTGGCACGGCTTCCTGCTGATGTGGGCGGTTTGTACCGGCGTTATCCACGGCGTGGGCTTCCGCCCGCGCGCCATTCACTGGCAGGGAATTTTTTGTCCGCTTATCGCTGATATTGTGCTCGTTTTGGGCCTGTTCTTTTTCTTCTTTTGAATAAGAAATCTCTGTTAACCATATGGGCTTGCATAAGCCCATAAAAATTTACTCCTCGTTTACTTTCCCCCATTCCAAACCACGATTCCCGCGCGTATAGTAGCGAAGTTTGAAAGCACTAACCTTTTGTTGCATTACCGGGATGTAAAGTGAATACAACGCTGTTTCGATGGCCGGTTCGGGTCTATTACGAAGACACCGACGCCGGTGGTATGGTTTACCACGCCAGCTACGTCGCTTTCTATGAAAGAGCACGCACAGAGATGCTGCGCCATCATCACTTCAGCCAACAGGTTTTGCTGGCTGAACGAGTTGCCTTTGTGGTTCGCAAAATGACGCTGGAGTATTTTGCGCCCGCCAGACTCGACGACATGCTCGAAATCCAGACGGAGATAACCTCAATGCGAGGAGCTACCCTGGTTTTCACGCAGCGAATCGTCAACGCCGAGAACGTCGTTTTGAATGAAGCTGAGGTTCTTATCGTGTGCGTTGATCCACTCTTAATGAAGCCTCGTGCGCTTCCCAAGTCTATTGTCGCGGAGTTTAAGCAGTGACTGAGATGAATATCCTTGATTTGTTCCTGAAGGCGAGCCTTCTGGTTAAACTTATCATGTTGATTTTAGTTTGTTTTTCCATCGCCTCCTGGGCCATCATTATTCAGAGAACGCGTATCCTCAATTCGGCGTCACGTGAGGCCGAAGCGTTTGAAGATAAGTTCTGGTCCGGTATCGAGCTTTCTCGTTTGTACCAGGAAAGCCAGGGTCGTCGCGATAATCTGACCGGTTCGGAACAAATCTTCTACAGCGGCTTCAAAGAGTTTGCGCGTCTGCATCGTGCGAACAGCCATGCGCCGGAAGCGATTGTCGAAGGGGCGTCGCGCGCCATGCGTATTTCGATGAACCGCGAGCTGGAAACCCTGGAAACCCACATCCCGTTCCTCGGTACGGTGGGTTCTATCAGCCCATATATCGGTCTGTTTGGTACCGTATGGGGGATCATGCATGCCTTTATCGCGCTGGGCGCGGTAAAACAGGCGACGCTGCAAATGGTCGCGCCGGGTATCGCAGAAGCGCTCATCGCGACGGCAATTGGTCTTTTTGCCGCTATCCCGGCGGTTATGGCCTATAACCGTCTGAACCAGCGCGTGAACAAACTTGAGCTGAACTACGACAACTTTATGGAAGAGTTCACCGCCATTCTGCACCGTCAGGCGTTTACCAGCAGCGAAAGCAATAAGGGGTAAGCCATGGCCAGAGCACGTGGACGCGGACGTCGCGAACTGAAGTCCGAGATCAACATCGTTCCGCTGCTGGATGTCCTGTTGGTGCTGTTGCTGATCTTTATGGCGACAGCGCCGATCATTACGCAGAGCGTAGAGGTCGACCTACCGGACGCAACGGAGTCGCAGGCGGTGAAAAGCAACGATGAGCCGCCGGTGATCGTTGAAGTCTCCGGCGTCGGGCAGTACAGCGTGAAAGTTGGCCCGGAAACGTTATCGCAGCTGCCGCCGGAACAGGTTATTGCGGAAGCCAGGCGTCGACTTGAGGCGAATGAGAAAACGGTGTTCCTGATCGGCGGTGCTAAAGAGGTGCCATACGATGAGATTATTAAAGCGCTTAACCTGTTGCACAGCGCAGGGGTTAAATCGGTTGGCTTGATGACCAAGCCGATCTAATCGCTCGCAATATGCACGCCCGCCAGCACGTCGGCTTTGGGACAACAGCGTCTCGTGGCCGACGTCATATAACGGGAACAGGCGAACAGTTTTTGGGAACCGATAGTGTCAAAGGCAACCGAACAAAACGACAAGCTTAAACGAGCGATCATAGTATCAGTCGCGCTGCACATCGTATTGATAGCGCTGCTGATCTGGAGTTCGTTTGACGAGCATCTGGATGCTTCTGCCGGGGGTGGCGGAGGTTCCTCTATCGATGCGGTAATGGTCGATCCGGGGGCGGTTGTGAAGAATTATGACCGCCAACAGCAGCAGCAGGCCAGCGCCCGCCGCGCCGCCGAGCAGCGTGAAAAGCAGGCTCAGCAGCAGGCGGAAGAGCTACGTGAAAAACAGGCCGCCGAGCAGGAACGGCTGAAACAGCTGGAACAGGATCGTCTACAGGCGCAGGAAGCGGCTAAAGAGGCGAAAGAACAGCAGAAACAGGCGGAAGAAGCCGCGGCGAAAGCCGCCGCAGCGGCAAAAGCCAAAGCGGACGCACAGGCGAAAGAGGCGCAGGAAGCTGCCGCCAAAGCCGCCGCTGACGCGAAAGCGAAGGCCGATGCGCAGGCGAAAGCAGCCGAAGCCGCTGCGGCGAAAGCGGCGGCGGATGCGAAGAAACAGGCGGAAGCGGAAGCCGCGAAAGCGGCCGCGGACGCGCAGAAGAAAGCCGAAGCGGATGCAGCGAAGAAAGCTCAGCAGGAAGCCGAGAAGAAAGCGCAGCAGCAGGCAGAGAAAAAAGCGCAGCAGGAAGCGGCGAAACAGGCCGCTGCTGAAAAAGCTGCCGCCGAAAAAGCGGCAGAAAAAGCCGCCGCGCAGAAAGCCGCTGCTGAGAAAGCGGCAGCCGAGAAAGCCGCCGCAGCGGAAAAAGCCGCCGCCGAGAAAGCCGCGGCAGCCAAAGCTGCAGCAGCAGAGAAGGCCGCTGCAGACAAAGCGGCGAAAGCCGCCGCCGCTAAGGCAGCAGCCGCCAAGAAAGCCGCTGCGGCCAAAGAGGCCAACGGCGTTGACGATCTGCTCGGCGACCTGAGCTCCGGTAAGAATGCTCCGAAAACCGGAAACCCATCAAAAGGGAGTGGTGCTAATTCAGGCAAATCCTCTTCGGCTGGGGCGGCAACTGGTGCAGAACTTAGTGGGTATGCAAGCCAAATTACGGGGGCAATATCCAGGAATTTCCATGACTACAAGTCATATATCGGAAAGCAGTGTGTTCTTAGATTGAATCTAAATCCCGATGGATCGCTGATTGGTATCACATCCGAAGGTGGGGATGAGGCTCTATGTACAGCAGCTAAAACTGCGGCAAGGTTAGCTAATTTACCTAAGCCCCCAAATGATGCGGTCTATAATGCAGTAAAAAATAATCAGCTTGTTGTGAAATTTATTCCGCAATAGAGCATGGTTTAACAAGTAGTTTTGTGTATTTGAGTTTGTTAACATTCTGCTAAATTATCGTGGGCTTTTCGCCTGGATAAGGGAGATATGATGAAGCAGGCATTACGAGTAGCATTTGGTTTTTTAATGCTGTGGGCGGCAGTGCTGCACGCAGAAGTACGCATCGAGATTACCCAAGGGGTCGACTCGGCACGCCCAATCGGCGTTGTGCCGTTCCAGTGGGCGGGGCAGGGTGCTGCGCCGGAAGATGTGGGCGGTATCGTGGCGGCTGACCTGCGCAACAGCGGCAAGTTTAATCCGCTCGATCGCTCTCGTCTGCCTCAGCAGCCGGGTAGCGCTCAGGAAGTGCAGCCGGCGGCATGGTCTGCGCTGGGCGTTGACGCCGTCGTGGTTGGTCAGGTGACGCAAAACCCTGACGGTTCCTACAACGTGGCGTATCAGCTGGTTGATACCGGCGGCGCGCCAGGGACCGTGCTTGCGCAGAACTCCTTTAAAGTCACGAAACAGTATCTGCGCTATGCCGCGCATGCTGCCAGCGACGCCGTATTTGAGAAGCTGACCGGTATTAAGGGCGCCTTCCGTACCCGTATCGCCTACGTGGTACAGACCAACGGCGGCCAGTTCCCGTACGAGCTGCGCGTGTCCGACTACGATGGCTACAATCAGTTCCTCGTTCACCGTTCAACTCAGCCGCTGATGTCTCCGGCATGGTCTCCGGACGGCGCGAAGCTGGCCTACGTGACCTTTGAAAGCGGACGCTCTGCGCTGGTTGTGCAGACGCTGGCTAACGGCTCCGTTCGTCAGATTGCTTCGTTCCCGCAGCATAACGGCGCGCCGGCGTTCTCGCCGGACGGCAGCAAACTGGCTTTCGCTCTGTCGAAAACCGGTAGCCTGAACCTGTACGTGATGGACCTGGGATCTGGCCAGATTCGTCAGGTGACCAACGGTCGCAGCAATAACACCGAACCAAGCTGGTTCCCGGATAGCCAGAACCTGGCCTTTACTTCCGACCAGGCCGGTCGTCCGCAGGTGTATAAAGTCAATATTAATGGCGGCACGCCGCAGCGTATTACCTGGGAAGGTTCACAAAACCAGGACGCTGACGTGAGCGCTGATGGTAAAACTATGGTAATGGTAAGCTCGGCCGGTGGTCAGCAGCACATTGCCAAACAAGATCTGGAAGCGGGTGGTGTGCAGGTTCTGTCATCAACGTTTTTAGATGAAACGCCAAGTCTGGCACCTAACGGCACTATGGTAATCTACAGCTCTTCTCAGGGGATGGGATCCGTGCTGAATCTGGTTTCTACAGATGGGCGTTTCAAAGCGCGTCTTCCGGCAACTGATGGACAGGTAAAATCACCTGCCTGGTCGCCGTATCTGTGATAATAAATAATTGATTATTAAAGGAATCAAAGAAATGCAACTGAACAAAGTGCTGAAAGGGCTGTTGATCGCTCTGCCGGTTATGGCAATCGCGGCGTGTTCTTCTAACAAGAACGCCAGCAACGACCAGAGCGGTGAAGGCATGCTGGGTGCCGGCACTGGTATGGACGGTAACGCTAACGGCGGCAACATGTCTTCCGAAGAGCAGGCTCGTCTGCAGATGCAACAGCTGCAGCAGAACAATATCGTTTACTTCGATCTGGACAAATACGATATCCGTTCTGACTTCGCTGCAATGCTGGACGCGCACGCAAACTTCCTGCGCAGCAACCCGTCCTACAAAGTGACCGTAGAAGGTCATGCGGATGAGCGTGGTACGCCGGAATACAACATCGCTCTGGGTGAGCGTCGTGCTAACGCCGTTAAGATGTATCTGCAGGGCAAAGGTGTTTCTGCTGACCAGATCTCCATCGTTTCTTACGGTAAAGAAAAACCTGCAGTACTGGGCCACGACGAAGCGGCTTACGCCAAAAACCGTCGCGCCGTACTGGTTTACTAAGAGAATTGCATGAGCAGTAACTTCAGACATCATCTATTGAGTCTGTCGTTACTGGTTGGCATAGCGGCCCCCTGGGCCGCTTTTGCTCAGGCGCCAATCAGTAGTGTCGGCTCAGGCTCGGTCGAAGACCGCGTCACTCAACTCGAGCGTATTTCCAATGCGCACAGCCAGCTTTTAACCCAACTCCAGCAACAACTCTCCGATAATCAGTCCGATATTGATTCCCTGCGCGGTCAAATTCAGGAAAGCCAGTATCAGCTGAATCAGGTTGTTGAGCGCCAGAAGCAGATCCTGCTGCAGATCGACGGTCTGAGCAGCGGTGGCGGCGCAGCGGGAGCGCAAACCCAGACGTCAGCGGGCGATCAGGGCGCTGCGGCTAGCGGGACGGCGCCAGCGGCCTCGTCAGGCGCCCCAGCGCAGACCGGTGATGCCAATACCGATTACAACGCGGCTATCGCGCTGGTGAAGGATCCCTCTCGCCAGGACGATGCGATGGCGGCTTTCCAGAACTTCGTCAAAAAGTACCCCGATTCAACGTATCAGCCGAACGCCAACTACTGGCTCGGTCAGCTGAATTACAACAAGGGTAAAAAGGACGATGCGGCGTACTATTTCGCTTCCGTGGTGAAAAACTACCCTAAATCCCCGAAGGCGCCCGACGCAATGTTTAAAGTCGGCGTGATCATGCAGGACAAAGGCGATACCGCAAAAGCGAAGGCGGTTTACCAGCAGGTGGTCAGTAAATTTCCTGGCACCGACGGGGCCAAACAAGCGCAAAAACGCCTTAACGCACTCGGATGATTATGGCATGACCAGAAATCGCATCATTTCTGGTCTTGTCGCATGAATCCTAAGCAGTTAAGCAATCTTTATCTAAATTGTTGTTGCGCTGAATTCTGAAATCAGTAATATATGCCGCCGTTGCCAAGGGATATCGAACAAGCCCAAAGCGGCGAAAATAGTGGGTCGTTAGCTCAGTTGGTAGAGCAGTTGACTTTTAATCAATTGGTCGCAGGTT
>NZ_JBEAFN010000044.1:0-22965 GCF_040061795.1 Klebsiella sp. GN_Kp190 | reverse complement strand
ACGTCGGCTCCGGCCTCGTCACCGCGATGGTGAAAGGCGACGTCGGCGCGGTGAATGCCGCGGTGGATTCCGGCGTGGAAGCGGCAAAACGCATCGGCGAAGTCGTCACCTCTCGCGTCATCGCGCGTCCGCATAACGACATCGAAAAAATCGCGGCGCAGCACAAAGCATGACCTGACAGGGCGCGCCCCGTCTCCACTCTTTTAGTCTGATGAAGGATAGACTCATGATTGAACTGGATAACGATTTGCAGTCCCGGCAGAACGCCCGGGAGCTGGTGCGCAATGCCAAAAAGGCGCAGGCGATTCTGGCCACCTTTTCGCAGCAGCAAATCGACGCCATCGTGAAGAACGTGGCCCAGGAAGCGGCGCATCATGCCGAAGCGCTGGCGAAAATGGCCGCGGAAGAAACCGGTTTTGGCAACTGGCAGGACAAAGTGCTGAAGAACCGCTTCGCCTCGCTGCGCGTCTACGACGCCATCAAAGATATGAAGACCGTCGGCATCATTCATGACGATCCGCTACAAAAAGTGATGGACGTGGGCGTGCCGCTGGGGGTGATTTGTGCGCTGGTGCCATCGACCAACCCGACCTCCACCGTCATCTACAAAACGCTGATTGCCCTGAAGGCCGGCAACGCGATTATCTTCTCCCCGCATCCCGGCGCCCGCCAGTGCAGCTGGAAAGCGATTGAAATCGTGAAGCGCGCGGCGGAAGCGGCAGGGGCACCTGCCGGTAGCGTCGACGCCATTAGCCAGCTGACCCTCGAAGCCACCTCAGAGCTGATGCACAGCAAAGACGTGTCGCTGATCCTGGCGACCGGCGGCGAAGGCATGGTGCGCGCCGCCTACGCGTCCGGCACGCCGACCATTAGCGGCGGCCCGGGTAACGGCCCGGCGTTTATCGAACGCAGCGCCGATATCCCCCACGCGGTGAAAGATATCATCACCAGTAAAACCTTCGATAACGGCGTGATCTGCGCCTCCGAGCAGTCAATTATCGTCGAACGCTGCATCTACGACGAAGTGCATCGCGAACTGGAAGCTCAGGGCGCGTACTTCATGAACGAAAGCGAAGCGGCAAAAATGGCGGCCCTGCTGCTGCGCCCCAACGGCACCATCAACCCCAAAGTGGTCGGTAAAACCGCGCTCTATCTGAGCCAGATGGCCGGCTTCTGCGTCCCGGCCAGCACCCGGGTGCTGATTGCCGAGCAGGCCACGGTATCGCATTCCAACCCCTACTCGCGGGAAAAACTGTGCCCGGTACTCGGCCTGTACGTCGAAGAGGACTGGAAAGCCGCCTGCCACCGCGTCGTGGAGCTGCTGACCAACGAAGGCCTCGGCCACACGCTGGTGATCCACACCCGCAACCAGGACGTCATCCGCCAGTTCTGCCTGGAAAAACCGGTTAACCGCATTCTGATCAACACCCCGGCGGCGCTGGGCGGCATCGGCGCGACCACCAATATCACCCCGGCCCTGACCCTCGGCTGCGGCGCGGTCGGCGGCGGCTCCAGCTCAGACAACGTCGGGCCGATGAACCTGCTCAACATCCGCAAAGTGGGCTACGGCGTGCGCTCCATCGATGAGCTGCGCGCGCCGGGCAGCCGCCCGGAACCGCAGCCGACCATCGTCAGCCCGGCGGCCGGCCCGAACCGCAGCATCTTCGACGATGAGCGTTTTAACGCCCCGGCGACCGCTGCCACCGCAGCCCACCCGGCCAGCGCCGACGATCGCTTTGCGTCTGCCGCCGCCGTCGGCGCGGACAGCGAGATTAATGAGCAAAACGTGGAACGCGTCATCCGCCAGGTGCTGGAACGCCTTGGTAAGTAACACATTGATATAAGGCGATAAAAACAATGATTCTCGCAAAGGTAGTCGGACATGTCGTCGCCACGCAGAAGTGCGATGAGCTACGGGGCAGCAACCTGCTGCTGATCGTCAAATTAGATGATGACCAGCAGCCGATGAAAGACCAGACCTGGGTTGCCGTTGATAGCGTCGGCGCCGGTATGCACGACATCGTGCTGGCCGAAGAGTACCTGGCGCTCAACAAAGAGCGCTACAAGGCCATGTCGGTGGTCGCCATTGTCGAGAACGTGTTTCGGGACGCTTAAGGAGTCAATAACCCAATGAGTGAATTTTTGCTGAAACCCCGGATTCGCTTTGGTCAGGATGCGCTTGCCATCCTGAACGAGCTGCCCGCCCGCAACGTGCTGCTGGTCACCGACCAGGCGATGGTTAAGTTTGGCCTCGCCGATCGCGTCACGCAGATCCTCGATGCGCGCGGCATCGCTTTCCAGGTCTGGGACGACGTGGTGGCCGACCCGGATATCGCCACCGTGGTGCGCGGTATGAAGCGGATGGATAACAGCTATCCGGATCTGGTTATCGCGCTGGGCGGCGGTTCGGTGATTGATGCAGCCAAAGCGGTTATTTTCGCCCTGGCGCAAACCCGTCCGGACGCTCACCGCGAGCCGCCCTGCTTTGTGGCGATCCCCACCACCAGCGGCACCGGCTCTGAGGTCACCGCCTTTTCGGTGGTAAAAGCCCACGCCGAAAAGCTGGTGCTGGTGGACCCCTCGCTGCTGCCGGATATCGCCATTCTTGACCCGGCGCTGGTGGCCTCGGTGCCGCCGGCGATCACCGCCGATACCGGGATGGACGTGCTGTGTCACGCGCTGGAAGCCTATGTCTCCCTCGCCGCCAGCGACTTTTCCGATGCGCTGGCGGAGAAAGTGGTGCAGCAGGTATTTCGCTTTCTGCCGACCTGCTGGCGCAACGGTGGCGACCTGCTGGCGCGGGAAAAGATGCACAACGCTTCCTGCATGGCGGGCATGGCTTTCACCAACGCCTCGCTGGGCATCACCCACAGCCTTGCCCACGCGCTCGGCGGCGTGTTTCGCGTCCCCCACGGCCGCGCTAACGCCCTGCTGATGGCGGACGTGGTGGCCTGGAACGCCGATTATCACGGGCAGTGCGATACCGATGCCGCCCGCAAATACGCCCGATTAGCCCATCTGCTGGATCTGCCCGCGGCCACTACCCGCCAGGGCGTCGCCAGCCTGCTGGTCGCCATTCAGGCGCTAAAAGACGAGATGAGCATGCCGGCCGGCATTCGTGATACCGGCGTCATTGCCGCCGAATTTGAACAGCGGCTGGCGGAGATGGTCGGCCAGGCGCTACGCGACAGCTGTACCCCGACGAACCCACGCGCGCCGGACGCTCACGCACTGACCGAACTCTATCGCCGGGCATGGACCGGCAACGCCGTTCAGGGCCACTGATAACAAGATTTGGAGAACCTTACCTATGGCACACTACAGCTTAACGCCGCGCGTCAAAGTGTTGGCAGAACGTTTACTCTCACAAAAAAGCACCCTGTGCACCGAACATGCCACCACGCTCAACGCCCTTGATGGCGATATCGCCGGGGTTCCCGCCGCCGTCAAACCGGCGCGCCGCTTCTATGAACTGATGCGCCAGCTGCCGCTGTGCATCAGCGCCGACGAGCTGATCGTCGGCAACCAGACCCGCAAACCGCACGGGGCGATTTTCCACGACGAGAGCGCCGTCCGTCGCCCGTCCGCGTTCCAGTTCCTCAACCTGAATAGCGATCTCGACTCCCCGGATTACAAGCTGGTGGTCGAAAAAGGCGTACTGGCGATAAAACATCAGCTGGAAGAGAAAACCCGCGCGCTGGGCAGCGCCGTCAGCCGCAGCGGCATGGACGAAGTCAACGGCTGCCGCGCGGCCATCTACGCCTGCGATGCCCTGCTGGCGCTGGCGCAAAACCTGGCCAACAGCGCGGAACAGCTGGCCGCCGCGGAAACCAACGCTTACCGCCGGGCGGAACTGCTGGACAGCGCCGCCATTCTGCACCACGTTCCGGCGCATCCGGCGCGCAGCTTCAAAGAGGCGTGCCAGGCCTTTTATCTGTTCCAGCTGGCGCTCCAGCTCGATAACGGTAGCTACGCCGTCAACCCGGAAGGCGCCGACAAAGCCCTGTTGCCTTACTACCAGCACGATATCAACAACGGCGCGCTCTCCCCGCAGCAGGCGTATGAAATCGTCGAATCGCTGTGGTTCAAGCTGGCGGAGCTGTGCGAAGTGCGCGCCGCCTGCGCGATCGACGGTTATCCGATGTTCGACGCCCTGCTGCACGGCGCAAGCCTTGAGAACGCGCGCATTAACGAACTCTCCGACATGTTCCTCAGCGCGCAGCACAACCTGAGCGCCCTGCATCTGCCGGTGCGTTTGTTCAAGGGCGTCCAGCACGTTTCCGCCGCCCCGTTTGCCGCCGCCGGCGAGACGCCGGCAGCAGAAGGGCTGACCCCGCGCATGCAGCGCCTGCGTAACCACTACCTGACCGTGCGCCCGAGCGTCTCTATCTACCGCGCGCTGGCCTTTACCGAAGTGGTCAAAGCCAACCCCGGCATGCCGACGATTCTGCTGCGCGCCAAAGCCTTCCGCCACGCCTGCGAAACCGCGCCGATTCTGATTCAGGACGATGAGCTGATCGTCGGTCATCCGTGCGGCAAGCCGCGCGCGGGCGCCTTCTCGCCGGATATCGCCTGGCGCTGGGTGCGCGACGAACTCGATACCATGAGCACCCGTCCGCAGGATCCGTTTGAGATCAGCGAAGCAGATAAAAAAACCATCCGCGAAGAGATCGTGCCGTTCTGGGAAGGCCGCTCGCTGGATGAAATCTGCGAAGCCCAGTACCGAGAAGCGGGCGTATGGGCGTTCAGCGGCGAGACCTTCGTCAGCGACCTCTCCTACCACCAGATCAACGGCGGCGGCGACACCTGCCCGGGCTACGACGTGCTGCTGTTTACCAAAGGGATGAACGGCATTAAAGCCGACGCCGAGGCGCATCTCGCCAGCCTGAGTATGGAAAACCCGGAAGATATCGACCGCATCTACTACTACAAAGCGGCCATTGAAACCTGCGAAGGGGTGATTAACTACGCGCACCGCATCGCCGCCCGCGCCCGCGAACTGGCCGCGATTGAGCAGAACGCCCAGCGTCGCGCCGAGCTGCTGACCATCGCCGAGGTGAACCAGAACGTGCCGGCGAATCCGCCGAAAACCCTGCAGGAAGCGCTGCAGAGCATCTGGACCGTGGAGTCGCTGTTTGAAATTGAAGAGAACCAGACCGGACTGTCCCTGGGCCGCGTAGACCAGTACTGCTACCCGATGTTTGAAGCCGATATCCGCGAAGGCCGTCTGACTCACGACACCGCGCTGGAGCTGCTGCAGGCGTTTATCATCAAATGCGCCGAGCTGATGTGGATGTCCAGCGAGCTGGGGGCGAAATATTTCGCCGGCTATCAGCCGTTTATCAACCTGACCGTCGGCGGTCAGAAGCGCTCCGGCGGCGATGCCTGTAACGACCTGACCTACCTGATCATGGACGCCGTGCGCTTCGTGAAGGTTTACCAGCCGTCGCTGGCCTGCCGTATTCACAACCAGTCGCCGCAGAAGTATATGGAAAAAATCGTCGACGTCGTCAAAGCGGGTATGGGCTTCCCGGCCTGCCACTTCGACGACTCCCATATCAAAATGATGCTGCGTAAAGGCTTCGATTTCGAAGACGCCCGCGACTACTGCCTGATGGGCTGCGTCGAGCCGCAGAAATCCGGCCGCATCTATCAGTGGACCTCCACCGGCTACACCCAGTGGCCCATCGCCATTGAGTTCGTTTTAAACCGCGGTCGGATGGTGCTGTTTGACAGCTATCAGGGGCTGGATACCGGCGACCTGCGCGACCTGCACACCTTCGAGGATTTCGACGCGGCGGTGAAAAAACAGATCGCCCATATCGTACGCCTGTCGGCGATCGGGACGGTCATCAGCCAGCGCGTGCACCGCGACGTGGCGCCGAAGCCGCTGATGTCGCTGCTGGTGGAAGGCTGCATGGAAAAAGGCAAAGACGTTGCCGCCGGCGGCGCGATGATCAACCACGGCCCGGGGCTGATCTTCTCCGGTCTGGCGACCTACGTCGACTCCATGGCGGCGATTCGTAAGCTGGTGTTTGAAGATAAGAAATACACCCTCGAGCAGGTACGCGACGCGCTGCTGGCGAACTTCGAAGGCTTTGAAAGCCTGCGCCGCGACTGCCTCAACGCGCCGAAATACGGCAACGACGATAACTACGTCGATCAGTATGCGCTGGATATCACCGAGTGGACCGAGCGCGAGTGCCGTAAGTACAAGATGCTCTACTCCACCCTGAGCCACGGCACCCTGTCCATCTCCAACAATACGCCGATCGGCGAGCTGACCAACGCCACGCCGAACGGTCGCCTGGCGTGGATGCCGCTCTCCGACGGTATCAGCCCGACTCAGGGCGCGGATAAGCAGGGTCCGACGGCGATCATCAAGTCGGTGAGCAAGATGAACGTCGAAACCATGAACATCGGCATGGTGCACAACTTCAAGTTCCTCAAAGGGCTGCTGGATACCCCGGAAGGTCGTCACGGCCTGATTACCCTGCTGCGCACCGCGTCGATTCTCGGCAACGGCCAGATGCAGTTCAGCTATGTCGATAACGAAGTGCTGAAAAAAGCCCAGCAGGAGCCGGAAAAATACCGCGACCTGATCGTCCGCGTCGCGGGCTACAGCGCCTACTTCGTTGAGCTGTGCAAAGAAGTTCAGGACGAGATTATCAGCCGTACGGTCATCGAGAAGTTCTGATAAAGACACGGACGTTTTTGGACACGGATGTCCCGATCGTTTTTCTGGAGGTATGTGTGAGCGCAAAACAAGAATTAACCGGGCGAATATTCAATATTCAGAAATATTCGATCTATGACGGCGATGGGATCCGCACGCTGGTTTTTTTCAAAGGCTGCAATATTCGCTGCCCGTGGTGCGCTAACCCGGAAGGGCTGAATAGCCAGTTTCAGGTGATGTTCTCACAGGATAAATGCATTAACTGCGGCGACTGCGTCAACGTCTGCCCGGCGGGAATTCATTATCGGGCGGAAGAAAACGGCGAAATGAAGCATTTCGTCAACCGCAATAAAGACTGTATCGGCTGCCGCAAGTGCGAAGAGATCTGCACCCAGAACGCGCTGGATATTATGGGCAAAGATGTCACCGTCAGCGAACTGATGGAGATCATCATGCAGGACTACGACTTTTATATCTCCTCCGGCGGCGGCGTCACCATCGGCGGCGGGGAAATGAGCCTGCAGACCGATTTTGCCGTCGCGCTCTTTAGCGAATGCAAAAAGATGATGCTCAATACCGCCGTGGAAACGCAGGGCACCACGCCGCTGGCCAATTATCAAAAGCTGGCGCCGGTGACCGACACCTTCTTATTCGATATTAAGCAAATTAACAGCGAGCACCATAAAGCGTTATTTGGCATCGGTAACGAAGGCATTCGCCGCAACCTGGAGTGGCTGGTGGACTCCGGCGCTAACGTCATTATCCGCATGCCGCTGGTTCGCGGCTATAACGACTCGTTCGATGCCATTACCGGGGCCATTGATTACGTACAAAAGCTGGCGAAGCGCGGAAATATCCGCCGCATCGATATGCTGCCGTACCACCAGCTGGGGCGCAAAAAATATGAGCGCCTCGATATGCCTTACCCCATTACCCGAGACCCAACTTATTCCGCCGAGGAGTTAGACCGGCTGGAAACGTTCTTCACGCAGTTTGATTTTGATATTCGCTTAGTCCGCCATTAACAGGAGCCGACAATGAAAAGTTTAGGCGTAATTGAAACGCGAGGGTTAGTTGCCGCCGTTCAGGCCGTGGATGCCGCCTGCAAAAGCGCAGGCGTGTCCTGCATTGGCTACCGCAAAGTCGGTTCGGGGCTGGTGAGCGTCTGCTTTGAAGGGGAGATCAGCGCGATTCACACCGCTATCGAACGCGGCGTGGCCGTCGCCGCGCTCATCGACCCGCAGATCAAATCCCTGACGATCGCCCGTCCGGAGCGCAGCGTCGTGGACGCCCTCAGCACCCTGAAAGGCCGTCCGCCGCGCGCGGAATCTGCCGCGCCGCTTGAGGCTGAAGCCGTCGCGCCCGCCGCTGCGGAAACAAGGGAACCCACTGAACCCGCCGCCGCGCCTGCGCCGACGGAAGATAAAAACGCGGCGATGAGGAAAGGGAAGAAGGCATGATCGACACCCTGCTCCATGAAAAAATCGCCGCCCGCCTGAGCCACGTTGCTCCAGCTATCCCGGTCGGCATCTCTAACCGCCACGTCCATCTGGCGCAGCAGGACGTCGAAGCGCTGTTTGGCAAGGGCTACGTCCTGACGCCGTTTAAGCCGCTGCGCCAGCCGGGGCAGTTCGCGGCCCAGGAGTGCGTCACCGTGGTCGGTCCGAAGGGCTCGCTCACCCAGGTGCGCGTCCTCGGCCCAACCCGCCCGGTATCGCAGCTGGAAATCTCCCGCGCCGACTGCTTTACCCTCGGCATCAAAGCGCCGGTTCGCGAATCCGGCCAGCTGGAGAACGCGGGCAGCGCGCTGTTGATCGGCCCGGCAGGCCACGTTGAACTGCGATCGCAGGTGATCTGCGCCTGGCGGCATATCCATATGTCGCCGCAGGATGCCCGCCAGCTGAACGTCGCCAACGGCCAGAAGGTTAGCGTCCGCAGCGACGGCGAACGCCAGCTGACCTTTGATGAAGTGGTGGTGCGGGTACGCGAAGACTTCGCGCTGGAGTTTCATATTGATACCGAAGAGGCCAACGCCGCCGGCTTGAAAAACGGCGCGCAGGTCACGCTCATCGGCTAACGGAGGCTCGCCATGACCGACCAACAGATGGAAGACCTGGTTGAACGTATTATCCAGCGTCTGCGGCCGCCGGTACTGGTGATGGTGACCGCCGCGGCGGGCTACCGGCACGCTATTCGCCAGCGGCTGGCCGGCTGCGGCGAGAGCCTGCACCTGGCGCTGGATAGCGGGATTGACGACGGCGAGCAGTGGCGGGCTATCGGGAAAACGCTGCCAGCGGCCGACTGGCAACAGGAGCTGCCTTCGGTCTCGTATAAGGCGCTGCTGCTGCCGTTTCTCGACTACCCGCTGGCGGCGGATCTGGTGAAGGGTTCCCTGCACGGTCCGGTTGCCCGCCGCGTGCACGATGCCCTGCTGAGCGGCCTGCCGGTGCTGGCGCTGCGCTATCACTGCGATCCCGCCAGCGAGCTTAACCAGCTGCGCGGGGCGCAGCCTGATAGCGCTTACGCCGGACATATGCAGGCCACGCTGGCCCGCCTGGCCGAATGCGGCATCGCGCTGTGCACCATGAACGAATTGCTGGAGAAGCTGGCGTCGGGTCGCGAAGCGGCGGCGCCGTCGGCGAGCGGCCCGCGGCGTTATCTCACTGTCACAGACGTGGTGAATAATCCGGCGCTGGCCTGTGCTCCTGAAGCGCAGTTGACCGATGCCGCTATCGATTTTTTAAAAAACAGAAAAAAAGAACCTTACCTTAAATAGTAAACCCGGAGTTTAACTTATGTCTTCAAAAACAAAGTGTTGGCTATGGATGCTGCTGGTTATCGTTTCCGAAACCTCAGCCACCTCCACCCTCAAAATGTTCGGCAGCAGTGAAGGGATGAGCAAAATGCTGCTGCTCGGGCTGCTGGTGCTGCTGTACTGCACCTGCTACTACTCGCTATCCCGCGCGGTGAAGGATATTCCCGTCGGTCTGGCCTACGCCACCTGGTCCGGTACCGGCATCCTCGTGGTGTCGACCCTGGGAATGGCGTTTTACGGCCAGCACCCGGACACCGCCGCCATTATCGGTATGGCGGTTATCGCCAGCGGGATCGTGATCATGAACCTGTTTTCCAAAATGGGTAGCGAAGAGAGCGAGGAAGCGCCCGCGCAGCCGGCCGCTGCATCTCTGGACAAAAAAGTCGCCAACTAACAGAAAAGGAACCGCTTATGTTTAACCTCGGATTTTTATGGCTGGCGCTGTCTATCGGCTCCGAAATCACCGGCACATCGATGATCAAAAAGACCAACGGCTTCAGCAAGCTGGCGCCGTCGGTGCTGGTGGTCTGCGCCTACGGCCTGTGCTACTTCGCCCTCACCCACGCGATGAGCACCATTCCGGTCGGCGTCGCCTACTCGCTGTGGTGCGGTTTTGGCATCGTCGGCGTCACGATTTGCTCAATGATCCTTTATAAGCAAAAACCGGATATCCCGGCTATTCTCGCCATGGTGCTGATCATCTCCGGCGGCATCATTATGAACGTCTTCTCCAGCATGTAAGTCCCGCCTGCGCCTTCATTGATTGCGGTGAAGGCGCTAATAACCTCACTCAATAAGCCGTTATTGGCGTAATAAAAAAACAAAAAACCATTGCCTGCTAATCAATAACGCTAAAAAGACGACGAGCGTCAAATTTTTATACTCCGCTTATCGATAAATTATTTTTTGTGATTTTAATCGTGGTTATTTTCTCATTTTACCTTATTTTTATGGCATCCCTTCACCCACAGAGGACGATGTCATGACGCAAAAATCGATTTATCGCCTCATTGCCCAGGGCGGCCTGGACGACTGGTATAATTTAGATCACCGCATCTCCAACGACTTCCCTCGTTAATTCTCCGCTGCTGTTTACTCCCTAAAAAAAATTAATTCAGCACTGCGTTTAGTCGCTATTTGTTGCGCTTTTTATTTGTCGCCAAATAGACAAACGCGGCACAGCATCCCCATGGAGAAAATAAATGAAACGTATCCCTGAGCCGTTCCGCATTAAAATGGTCGAAAACATTCGCATGACTACCTTTGACGATCGCGTCAAAGCGCTGGAAGAGGCGGGCTATAACCCGTTTTTGCTCAATAGCCAGGACGTGTATATCGACCTGCTGACCGACTCCGGCACCGGCGCGATGAGCGACCATCAGTGGGCCGGGCTGATGATGGGCGACGAAGCCTACGCCGGGTCGCGTAACTATCAGCATCTGTGCGAAAAGGTCAAAGAGATTATCGGCTATCCGTATACCATTCCCACCCATCAGGGGCGCGGCGCGGAGCAGATTCTGTTCCCGAGCCTGATTGCTCGCCGCAAGTCGGCGCATCCGGTGTTTATTTCCAACTTCCACTTCGATACCACCGCCGCGCACGTGGAGCTCAACGGCGCAAAAGCCATTAACGTGGTGACGCCGAAAGCCTTCGATACCACCTCGTGGTACGACTGGAAAGGCAACTTTGATATTGATTTGCTGAAAGCGACCATCGCCGAACACGGCGCGGAAAACGTGGCGGCGATTATTACCACCGTCACCTGTAACAGCTCCGGCGGCCAGCCGGTATCGCTGGCGAATATGCGCGAGGTGTATCAGATTGCCCGCCAGAATAATATTCCGGTGGTGATCGACTCCGCCCGCTTCTGCGAAAACGCCTGGTTTATTAAACAGCGCGAAGAGGGCTACGCCGATAAATCGGTGAAAGAGATTATTCTTGAGATGTACCAGTACGGCGATATGCTGACCATGTCCGCCAAGAAAGACCCGATGGTGAATATCGGCGGACTCTGCTGCTTCCGCGATGACGAAGATCTGTTCAACGAAGTGCGCATCCGCTGCGTGCCGATGGAGGGCTTTGTCACCTACGGCGGCCTGGCGGGACGCGATATGGAGGCGCTGGCTATCGGCCTGGAAGAAGGGACCAACGAGGATTACCTCGCTTATCGCATCAATCAGGTGGAATACCTCGGCGAACGCCTGCGCGAAGGCGGCATTCCTATTCAGTATCCTACCGGCGGCCATGCGGTGTTCGTCGATGCTAAGCTGCTGCTGCCGCATATCCCACCGGAGCAGTTCCCGGCGCACGCGCTAAACAACGAGCTGTATCTGGAAGCGGGCATCCGCAGCGTGGAAATCGGCTCCCTGCTGCTGGGCCGCGACCCGCAAACCGGCAAACAGAAGGCGTCGCCGATGGAGCTGCTGCGCCTGACCATTCCGCGCCGGGTTTACACCAACGATCATATGGACTATATCGCTGATGCGCTGATCGCCGTTAAGGCGCGCGCCGCCACGATTAAGGGCCTGACCTTCACCTATGAACCGCCGGTACTGCGCCACTTCGTCGCCAGACTGAAACCGGTGAAATAAACCGCATCACGGCGCTCTCGCAATGAGAGCGCCATTAATTTAATTCCATCTCTTTAAGCTCAATCATTCGGGTTGCGCCGGGTAGCCGTTTTCCCGCAGCCGTTATCTGTACCCTAAATAATTCGAGTTGCAGAAAGGCGGCAAGAGAGTGAACCCCCAGGAGCTTACTGAGGTAAGTGACTGGGGTGAGTGAACGCAGCCAACACATCTGCAGCTTGAAGTATGACGGGTATAAAAATTATAGCCACGTGAGGAATGCACCTTATGGCTACACTATCAGTCTCAAAAGCGGTCTCAACTAATACGCCATCGCTGATTGGCGGAGCGATGATTATCGGCGGCACGATTATTGGCGCAGGCATGTTTTCTTTACCGGTGGTGATGTCCGGCGCCTGGTTTTTCTGGTCGCTGCTGGCGCTCATTTTTACCTGGTTTTGCATGCTGCATTCCGGGTTAATGATCCTCGAAGCCAATCTCAATTATCATATTGGCGCCAGCTTCGACACGATTACAAAGGATTTACTGGGAAACGGCTGGAATATTATTAACGGCCTGACCGTCGCCTTTGTTTTATATATCCTGACCTACGCCTATATTTCCGCAAGCGGTTCAGTTATTCAGCATACTTTTGCGCAGATGAACCTCGCGGTTCCCGCACGCCTGGGCGGGCTGGCGTTCGCGCTGGTGGTCGCCTTTATCGTCTGGCTAAGTACGAAAGCGGTAAGCCGGATGACGACTATCGTGCTGGGCGCCAAAATCCTCACCTTCTTTATGACCTTCGGCGGCCTGATGTGGCACGTGGAGCCCGCGATTCTGTTTAACCGCGCGGAGGTCAATGCGTCCTATCTGCCCTACGTCCTGATGACGCTGCCGTTCTGCCTGGCCTCCTTTGGCTATCACGGCAACGTCCCCAGCCTGATGAAGTACTACGGTAAAGACCCGCTTATCATTCGCCGCTGCCTGCTGCTCGGCACGCTGATGGCGCTGGTGCTGTATATCATCTGGCTGGTCGGCACAATGGGCAATATTCCGCGCCCGGCGTTTATCGCTATCGCCGAAAAAGGCGGCAACATCGACGTGCTGGTGCAGACCTTAAGCGGCCTGCTGAACAGTTCGACCCTGGACTTACTGCTGACGGTCTTTTCCAACTTCGCCGTCGCCAGCTCGTTCCTGGGCGTGACTCTTGGCCTGTTTGATTATCTGGCGGATCTGTTTAAGTTTGACGATAGTCGGCTGGGGCGGTTTAAAACCGCGCTGGTGACCTTTCTGCCGCCGATCGCCGGCGGGCTGCTGTGGCCTAACGGTTTTATCTACGCCATTGGTTTCGCCGGCCTCGCCGCCACCGTCTGGGCCGCTATCGTCCCCGCCCTGCTGGCGCGCGCCTCGCGCAGGCGTTTCGGCAGCCCGAACTATCGGGTCTGGGGTGGCAATGCCATGATTATCCTGATTTTGTGCTTCGGCGGCGCCAACGCAATAATTCATATTTTATCCAGCTTTAACCTGCTGCCGGTTTATCGCTGAATAAAAAAGGGCTTTTACTGCCGCGGCTTTTCGTGGCAGGATAAAAAGATGAACAGAAACGTTGTCATCTCTCACCTCCGCCGTTGGTGGCTGCCTGCATAACAGGCGGCAAGATTTGACGTTTCCTCTATTCAAAGCCGCCGGAAGGCGGCTTTGTTGTTTCTGAGTGTCGCCCTTCGGCCTGATAGCATCCTAAGGAGTCACTCATGAACACCAGCCAAACGATCCTGACCGGCGACCGTCCTACCGGCCAGCTGCACCTCGGCCACTACGTCGGTTCCCTGCGCCAGCGCGTGCTGCTCCAGCACGACCACCAGCAGTTTATCCTCGTCGCGGATCTCCAGGGACTGACCGACAACGGCAGCAACCCGCAAAAAATCAGCAGCAATATCCTTGAGGTGATGGCCGATTATCTCGCCGTCGGCATCGATCCGCAGAAGACCACCATTTGCCTGCAATCCGCCCTGCCGGCGCTGGCCGAACTCAGCGCGCTGTATATGAATATCGTCACCGTCGCCAGGGTTGAACGTAATCCGACGGTGAAAAATGAAATCGCCCAGAAGGGATTTTCCCGCTCGCTGCCGGTGGGATTTTTAGCCTATCCCATAAGCCAGGCCGCCGATATCACCGCCTTTAAGGCCGAACTGGTGCCGGTCGGCGACGATCAGCTACCGATGATTGAACAGACCAATGAGATCGTGCACAAAATGAATAGCCTGACGACGACGCCGATCTTACGGCACTGCAAAGCGCTGCTCAGCGACGTCAGCCGCCTGCCGGGCATTGATGGCAACGCCAAAATGTCGAAATCGCTGGGGAACACGCTCACCCTTTCGGCCAGCGAAGAGGAGATCCACCGTGCGGTCAGCGCCATGTATACCGACCCGAATCACCTGCGGGTCGCCGACCCGGGTCAGACAGAAGGCAACGTGGTATTCACTTATCTCGACGCCTTTCATGCTGATAAGACCTTCGTTGCCGAGATGAAAGCCCATTATCGGCGCGGAGGGCTGGGAGACAGGCAGTGCAAAAACGCGCTGGAGACCTGCTTACAGGAGCTGCTGGCGCCGATACGCGAACGCCGGGCGACCTATATTCAGGATAAAGGCATGCTGCTGGCGCTGCTGCGCCGGGGAAGCGAGCGGGCGCACGAACTGACACAGCGGACGCTGCATGAAGTAAAACGCGGCCTGGGGCTGCCGGTGCTGTTTTAAGGCGCGGCGATCTCTCCGCACTGAAATCCGCTGCCACATCTCTCCCGGGGGCGGCGCCTGAGGCGCCTTGCCCGGGCTACAGGTTCACAGCCGTCTGCGGTCAGGTAGCCGGGACAGGCGCAGCGCGCCGCCTCCGGGATGGCGCCCGATCGGAAGATACTCTGCGGTTTATTCCCCGGTGGCGGCTGTCGCCTTACCGGGGCTACGGGTTTACTGCCGTCTGCGATCAGGTAGCCCGGACAGGCGCAGCGCGCCGCCTCCGGGAAGGACCCGGCAGCTTAGTTGCCGTCGCCTTCATGCAGCTTCACGCAGTTGCGCCCATCGCGCTTGGCGACGTACAGCGCGCTGTCGGCATCGCGCAGCAGCAGATTGTAATCCGGATGACCGGTGTGGACGGCGTAGCCGATGCTGGCGGTAATCGAAATCTCATTGTCAGCGCCAACGCTAAACGCCAGCTGGCTGATTTTTTTACGCAGCCGTTCAAGGATAGTAAAGGCTTCCGCGGCGCCGGTCTCCACCAGCACCAGCAGAAACTCCTCGCCGCCGTAGCGGAAGATATAATCGCTGGATCGAATATTATCGCTGAGCAGCTCCGCAACGTGCTTAATCGCCCGGTCGCCGACCATGTGCCCCCAGCTATCATTGATCTCTTTAAAGTGGTCGATGTCGATAATCGCCACCGTCATCGGCAGTTCATATTCCATCGCCAGCGTCACTTCATGCTTGAGGACAACCGGCAGATAGCGGCGGTTAAGCAGGCTGGTCAGCGTATCCTTACCGCTTTGCATCTGCGACAGGCTGCTAAACAGCACCCCCATCTGGCTGCCGATCTGCTGGCAATGGATATGGATCCCCTGCAGCAAAGCCTGCGTGTTTTTATACTCAGAACCCTCAGTCGAGGATTTCCAGGCGGATAACAGCGCATCCACCTTGCTAATTAAGTCGGCGATTTCCTGCATTTGCGGATTTTTGTTAAAATAACGCACGCATTTATGGCGGAACCACAGGCCAAATTCAGAATCAGATAATAACGCTCCGTTAATATCGCTTTTATTATCGCTAACGATATTAAAAATAGCGGTATTTTCCCATCCGGAGAGCGAGGCCTGCTGTTTGCCATATTCCAGCGGCACGTTATCCATCAGGCTATACAGGCGGTACGCTTCTTCATTTTTCGTCGCCCGATAGTGCGACAGGGTATAGGCGTGGCACATCATTTCTACCGCCATGTTAATGGCCATGATGGCGTAGTAGATGGCGGCAACGCTGGTCTCGCGATCGAGCTGGCTATCGCGGATATTTTCAATCAGCCCGGCTTTCAGCTGGCGCGCGCCGCGCAGTACCGCCTCTGCCGGGATACCGATGCGTGAATGGATGCTGCCGATCAGGTACTGCCGCTCCGCCAGCGCCTGCAGATTTTCCTTATCGCACATCAGGATATCTTTCACCCACCCGGCCAGCGAGCTGCTGAGCCGCTCCTGAACTAAGTCATAGCTAAGGTGCCGCGCAATGTCCGGGTCCTGGAAAATAAAATCATAAAAACGGGTCGCTAACGCCTCCGCCTGCTGCCCGGCAATATTTTTAAGTACCGCCCTCACTTCCGGCGTCAGGCTGTCGTACAGCGGCAACCACTCCTTAAAAATAATCGAGATATATTTTTGGCTTTCATCTTTCATTGAATAAAGCGCTCGCCCGGCGTGAGTGTATTTTCAGGGCCGCCGATCATACAACAGTTCTCCTGGGGCAACCAGATTAAAAATGCGCCAGTCTCCAGGGAATAATATCCTCTGGTTATTAGCGCTAAGGAATAGCTTATATGTACGATGATTTAATGAAGAACGATTAAGATTATCTGCGCCGGTATCCGGAGCATTAACCCCAATAGGCATTATGGGTAATATTGTGCCATCGCGCTCCTCGCTGTTTTTATGTTAACCCGACAACAAGACCCTGCTTTGTATATGGACATACTCATTGCGGGTGTTAGTATGACATTGACGGTAGCAATAAATATGCGTGTTTCATTTAAGGCGAGGATTGCTGATGATGACCACATTGATCGCACCTCTTTCTGACCGGTTAGCAGCGCTGCAGGCTCCCTGCGCCGGTCGGCCTTATCCCCGATTTCTCCCTTCCCTGAAGAGACGAAACTCCGCCATGCGGAGGAGAAGCGCGCACCACTCAGCCTATGGAACAAAGCGAGTCGCGTATGGACAAAATCAAACGGCGTTGGGTTGGATACGTTATTGGTTTAGCGGTGGTGATTGCCGCAGCGGCATGGTGGATGCTTCGCCCGCCGGGAATTCCTGAGGGCTTTGCCAGCAGTAACGGCAGGATTGAAGCCACAGAAGTCGATATCGCCACCAAAACCGCCGGGCGTATCGACACCATCCTGGTCAAAGAGGGGCAGTTTGTTCGCCAGGGCGACGTGTTGGCCCGTATGGACACCCGGGTACTCAACGAACAACGGCTGGAGGCCGCCGCGCAAATCAAGGAAGCAGAGAGCGCGATTGCCGCCGCGAAAGCCCTGCTCGACCAGCGTCAAAGTGAAATGCGCGCTACGGAAGCGGTGGTGAAGCAGCGGCAGGCGGAGCTGAACTCCTCGGCTAAACGTCACGTCCGCTCCAGCACGCTCTCGCAGCGCGGCGCGGTCTCCGCGCAGCAGCTGGATGACGACCAGGCGGCGGCAGAAAGCGCCAGGGCGGCGCTGGAATCCGCCAAAGCGCAGGTCTCTGCCGCCAGGGCCGCGATTGAGGCGGCGCGCACCAGCATCATTCAGGCGCAAACCCGGGTCGAGGCCGCCCAGGCGACCGAACGGCGGATTATCGCCGATATCGACGATAGCGAGCTGAAAGCCCCGCGCGATGGCCGCATTCAGTACCGCGTCGCCGAACCGGGAGAGGTGCTGGCGGCGGGCGGCCGGGTGCTGAATATGGTCGATTTATCCGATGTCTATATGACCTTCTTCCTGCCTACCGAGCAGGCGGGTCTGCTGGCGCTGGGCAGCGAAGCGCGAATTATCCTCGATGCCGCGCCGAATCTGGTGATCCCCGCCAATATCAGTTTTGTCGCCAGCGTGGCGCAGTTTACGCCTAAAACGGTGGAAACCAGCGATGAACGGCTGAAGCTGATGTTCCGCGTAAAAGCCCGTATTCCGCCAGAGCTGCTGGCGGAGCATCTGGAGTATGTGAAGACCGGCCTGCCCGGGATGGCCTGGGTCCGCCTGGATAACCAGCAGGCGTGGCCTGAAGCGCTGACGGTGAGGTTGCCGCAATGAAAACCGTCGCCCGCCTGGAAAACGTCAGCCAGCACTTTGGCGCAACCGTCGCGCTGAAGGACATTACGCTGAGCATTCCCGCTCGCCGTATGGTGGGACTGATCGGGCCCGACGGCGTGGGCAAGTCCAGCCTGCTATCGCTGATCTCCGGCGCGCGCGTGATTGAGCACGGCAACATTATGGTGCTCGGCGGCGATATGAGCGATGTACGTCATCGCCAGGACGTCTGCCCGAAAATCGCCTGGATGCCCCAGGGGCTGGGGAAGAACCTCTACCATACCCTGTCGGTCTATGAAAACGTCGATTTCTTCGCCCGTCTGTTCGGCCATGATAAAGCCGAACGCGATATCCGCATCAATGAGCTGCTCCAGAGTACCGGCCTGGCGCCGTTTCGCGACCGCCCGGCAGGAAAGCTCTCCGGAGGGATGAAGCAAAAGCTCGGCCTGTGCTGCGCGCTCATTCACGACCCGCAGCTGCTGATCCTCGATGAACCCACCACCGGCGTCGATCCTCTCTCGCGGGCGCAGTTTTGGGATCTGATCGACAGCATCCGCCAGCGTCAGCCGGAGATGAGCGTCCTGGTCGCCACCGCTTACATGGAAGAGGCGGAGCGCTTTGACTGGCTGGTTGCCATGAACGCGGGGGAAGTTCTGGCAACCGGCAGCGCCGATGAGCTTAAAGCGCACACGGCAAGTCAGACGCTGGAACAGGCGTTTATCGCCCTGCTACCCGAAACCCAGCGCCTGGCGCATAAAGAGGTGATCATCCCGCCGCGCAATGCCGATGAAAGCGAAGTTGCGATTGAAGCGCGCGGGCTAACGATGCGCTTCGGTCAATTTGTCGCCGTTGACCACGTCAACTTTCGCATTGCCCGCGGCGAGATTTTCGGCTTCCTCGGCTCTAACGGCTGCGGCAAATCAACGACCATGAAAATGCTGACCGGGCTGCTACCGGCCAGCGAAGGCGAGGCGTGGCTGTTTGGCCAGCCGGTCGACCCCAGGGATATCGAAACCCGCCGCCGCGTTGGCTATATGTCGCAGGCCTTCTCCCTCTATAGCGAACTGACCGTACGGCAAAACCTCGAGCTGCATGCCCGCCTGTTCCACATCCCTGATGCGGAGATCCCGGGGCGGATCGCCGAAATGAGCCAGCGCTTTATGCTGGAAGAGGTTGAGGACACCCTGCCCGCTTCGCTGCCGCTAGGTATCCGCCAGCGCCTCTCGCTGGCGGTCGCGGTGATCCACCGCCCGGAAATGTTAATCCTTGATGAACCCACCTCCGGCGTCGATCCGGTAGCCCGGGATATGTTCTGGCAGCTGATGGTCGATCTTGCGCGTCAGGACCGGGTGACCATTTTTATCTCCACCCACTTTATGAATGAAGCGGAACGCTGCGATCGCATTTCGCTGATGCATGCCGGAAAAGTGCTGGCCAGCGATACGCCGCAGGCTCTGGTGGAGCAGCGCGGATCGGCCAGCCTTGAAGAGGCGTTTATCGCCTGGCTACAGGAAGCGGCGGATGCCGCGCAGCCGCCTGATGCGCAGGGTGCACCGGTTCCCGCGATGGAACATAAAGCCGAAAGCGTGGCGCCGCGTCAGGCGTTCAGCCTGCAGCGCCTGTTTAGCTACAGCCGCCGCGAAGCGCTTGAGCTGCGCCGCGATCCGGTGCGATCGACCCTGGCACTGCTCGGCACCGTGATCCTGATGTTTATCATGGGCTATGGGATCAGTATGGATGTCGAAGATCTGCGGTTTGCGGTGCTCGACCGCGACCAGACCGTCAGTAGCCAGGGCTGGTCGCAAAATATCGCCGGCTCACGCTACTTCATCGAACAGCCGCCGCTGCAAAGCTATAGCGAACTGGACAGAAGAATGCGCAACGGTGAATTAGCGGTAGCGATTGAAATTCCGCCTAATTTTGGCCGCGATATCGCCCGGGGAACGCCGGTGCAGATTGGCGTGTGGGTGGACGGCGCGATGCCGAACCGCGCGGAGACGGTGCGCGGCTACGTGCAGGCCATGCATCTGGCCTGGCTGCAGGAGATGGCCGGTCGCCAGGCCAGCCCCAATCGCGATACTTCACTGATTTCCATCGAGACCCGCTATCGCTATAACCCGGATGTGAAGAGCCTGCCGGCGATTGTACCGGCGGTGATTCCGCTGCTGTTGATGATGATCCCGGCGATGCTCAGCGCGCTCAGCGTGGTCCGCGAGAAAGAGCTTGGTTCAATCATCAATCTGTACGTGACGCCAACCACCCGCAGCGAATTTCTGCTGGGTAAACAGGTGCCGTATATCGTGCTGGGGATGTTCAACTTCTTCCTGCTCTGCGCGCTGTCGGTCTTTGTTTTTGGCGTACCGCACAAAGGGAGTTTTCTGACGCTCACCCTCGCCGCGCTGCTCTACGTCACTATCGCCACCGGACTTGGCCTGCTGATTTCAACCTTTATGAAAAGCCAGATTGCGGCTATTTTCGGCACCGCGATCATTACGCTTATCCCGGCGACGCAGTTTTCCGGGATGATCGACCCCGTCGCCTCGCTGGAAGGACCCGGGCGCTGGATTGGCCAGATTTATCCAACCAGCCACTTTCTGACCATCGCGCGAGGAACGTTTTCCAAAGCGCTGAATCTGACCGACCTGTGGGGATCCTTTATTCCGCTGCTTATCGCGGTTCCGCTGGTGCTGGGCCTGAGCGTGTGGCTGTTGAAAAAACAGGAGGGATAATGCGCGGACTACGCAATATTTATAATTTGGGAATGAAAGAGCTACGCAGCCTGCTGGGCGATAAAGCGATGCTGACGTTGATTGTCTTTGCTTTTACCGTCTCGGTTTACTCCTCCGCGACCGTTATGCCGGGTTCGCTGCATCTGGCGCCCATCGCTATTGCCGACATGGATAAGTCGCAGCTTTCATCGCGTATCATCAATGGTTTTTACCGGCCCTGGTTTTTGCCTCCGGAGCTGATTACAGCTGATGAGATGGACGCCGGACTGGATGCGGGGCGCTATACTTTCGCCATCAATATTCCGCCGGATTTCCAGTGCGATGTTCTGGCCGGACGCCAGCCCGAGCTACAGGTTAACGTCGACGCGACGCGAATGAGCCAGGCGTTTACCGGCAATAGCTATATCCAGAATATCGTCACCGGCGAGGTGAACAGCTTTGTCGCCCGCTACCGGGACAACGGTACGCTGCCGGTTGAGCTGGCCGTCAGGATGCGTTTTAACCCGAACCTGGAGCAGGAGCGTTTCGGCGCCGTCATGGCAATTATCAACAATATCACCATGCTGGCGATCGTGCTGACCGGCTCGGCGCTGATACGCGAGCGGGAACATGGTACCGTGGAGCACCTGCTGGTTATGCCGGTCACGCCGTTTGAAATCATGATGGCGAAGATATGGTCAATGGGGCTGGTGGTGCTGGTGGTTTCCGGACTCTCCCTGATCCTGATGGTTCAGGGCGTGCTGCAGGTACCGATAGAAGGCTCGATACCGCTCTTTATGCTTGGAGTGGCCCTGAGCCTGTTTGCCACTACCTCAATCGGCATTTTTATGGGGACGGTGGCGCGTTCCATGCCGCAGCTGGGGCTGCTGATGATTCTGGTGCTTTTGCCGCTGCAGATGCTTTCCGGCGGCTCCACGCCCCGGGAAAGTATGCCGCAGGCTGTACAGGATATTATGCTCACCATGCCGACGACCCACTTTGTCAGCCTGGCGCAGGCCATTCTTTATCGAGGCGCTGATTTCTCTATCGTCTGGCCACAGTTTCTGACGCTGCTGGCTATCGGTGGCGTGTTTTTTACTATCGCCCTACTGCGTTTTCGTAAGACGATCGGGGAAATGGCCTGAGGCAATACCGATGTCGCTCTGCCGGTCGCGGCATCGGCGCTATTTATGGCGATTCATAAAGCGCCGCAGAGCCCAGGTGAATCCCATCGCCATGCTGAACAGGATAAACAGCAGCAGCACCCAGCTGACGGAAATTCTCAGCAGCGCACTTAGCGTCATAAGCGGCTGAAGATACACGGTAAACGAGTGGTCGGTGGGTTTACCCAGAAGAACCATTAATCCATCCGTTAACCAGACAAGCGCCCGGCAAACCAGCCAGATGATCGCCGGCCAGCAGAGCAGGACCAGAAAGGTAAAACGCTCCCGGATATAATGTATCAGTTGGCGCAAAGGAGGCCAGTTAATCAGAAATTTCATTTATATTCTCATATTGCCAGCCGGTAACATGCACTATTCGTCAAAAGACGTTACCGGGTTAGCTTCCATACAGGCAATGCACCCTATGTTTTTAGCAAATTTGAATTAACTTAAACCAGATCGAGTTAACAAAGTGTTAAGGACACTAAGTCATTTCGCAGAAAAAGTCCAGCTGTTATGCCTGTGTGCTCGGCAGGGGAGAGGGTTTCGTATCTATTTGTTAACCTGATGACTTTAGAATAACTTAAGCGTTATGCGGGTAATATTCTTAATATAATTCCTGTTAAATATTCAGAAACGCGTTTATCTCTATTTTTATTTTCATATAACGTTCATGCTAATTATTTTATTCACAAAATAAATTCTTTGTAGATGAGTTTTCGATAAATAATTGAGTTTAAATAGATCTATGCTATTCGCCGTCACGGCTTTCAGTAGTTTTGCCGGCAAGCTCTCCGCACAATTCATCGCTCTCGTTGTGACGCCAGGTAAAGTTCAAAAAACCTTTTATTTCAAAGCGATATATACTTATTTCGCTTAAGTACTGCGGATGCCCTATCGTGAAAAAGGTCTGGTAAAGGATCCTTACCGGGCTTTAATACGGATTTCTCAGACGACAAAAACGCAAAAAGCCCATCCGTCAGGATGGGCTCTTCACTTGTTT
>NZ_JBEAFN010000043.1:0-26131 GCF_040061795.1 Klebsiella sp. GN_Kp190 | reverse complement strand
CCCTGATCCACCCGATCGCGATGGACGACGGTCTGCGTTTCGCAATCCGTGAAGGCGGCCGTACCGTTGGCGCGGGCGTTGTTGCTAAAGTTCTGGGCTAATATTTAGTTCTGAATTAAAAAGGGCGCTAAGGCGCCCTTTTTGCTGTCTGCTATTTGCATGAAGCAGCACAGTGACTGACAGCAAAGAGATTAAACGCCTATTTAATAAACAGCCTATTGTAATCATAACTATTCTCATTTACACTTTGTCTGTAAGTTGAACGGGAGTATATATGTACGTTTGTCTGTGTAATGGTGTGAACGATAAAAAAATTCGTCAGGCTGTGCGCCAATTCAATCCTCAGTCTTTTCAGCAGCTGCGGAAATTTATTCCCGTTGGAAATCAATGTGGTAAGTGCGTTCGTGCAGCACGAGAAATTATGGAAGATGAATTAACCCGCATGCCGGAATATCAAGAGATCGCCTGAAGCCTCTCAGCTTTACTTTGACATCCCTATAGCCCGAACTACGCTTCAATAAGTGGAAGCGGAGGGACTATATAATGAAAGGTGATGTCAAAATCATAAGTTATCTCAATAAATTATTGGGAAATGAGCTAGTCGCAATTAATCAATACTTTCTCCATGCGAGAATGTTCAAGAACTGGGGCCTGATGCGCCTCAATGATGTCGAGTACCACGAATCTATCGATGAAATGAAGCATGCCGATAAGTATATCGAGCGCATTTTATTTCTCGAAGGGATCCCGAACCTGCAGGATCTCGGCAAACTCCGCATCGGAGAAGACGTCGAGGAGATGCTGCAATCCGACCTGAGGCTGGAACTGGAAGGGGCGAAGGATCTGCGTGAAGCCATCGCCTATGCTGACAGCGTCCACGACTACGTCAGCCGTGATATGTTAATCACCATCCTCGCCGATGAAGAAGGCCATATCGACTGGCTGGAAACCGAGCTGGACTTGATAGGTAAAATTGGTCTGCAGAATTATCTTCAGTCGCAGATTAAAGTGGCTGACTAAAAAACGTCTGCCAACCACATAGCAAACCCGCTGTGGCCAGGAAAGGGCCGAAAGGCAGCGGGTTACGTAAAGCCTGCCTGTGTTTACCGCACAGCATAAGAACCGTTACGGCAGCGCAGGCGAGAATCGTTGCTATAAGTACGAGCTGCGGTAAAACTCTCCATCCCTGCCATGCCCCTAGTGCGGCGAGAAATTTAACATCGCCGTAGCCGATGCCTTCACGCCCGCGTATTCCCCTGTAGAGCCAATAGATCAACGCAAAGGCCAGATAGCCTACTATCGCTCCCCAGACTGCATGCTGCAGATTGGCTGGTGACATACACAGATAATAAAGCAACCCGCCCCACAGCAGAGGGCAGGTAAATTTATCGGGTAGCAAGCCATAGCGCAGATCGTGCCAACAAAGCGTGAGTAATAACCCGCCATAAATAATAAAGAATGCCAAAGTCGCTATCATCGATGGTTTCCATGTGGTGGCCCTGGGTACCGAGTGTGATGCAGGAGCCTGGCCTCTGGCAAAAGCTAATAAACAGGAATGGATGTCACGCTCCAGAGTATTTGCCGGCCTTTCATGGCATTGCCAGGGGCCTGGAAGTGAGCTCGCAGAAACAGGTGATGATTTTGTACGCAGCCCTTGCGTTGTCGCTGAATTTGCGTATAATGCGCGGGCCTGTCAAAGTTGACGGCCGGTTCGATATGAACCCTGGTAGCAGCAACACGCTACCAAACAATGTCCCCAATTGGGGGACTATGTAAGAACGGTTACACTCTCCCATCAATCGTAATGGGTATGAGGAGTAACCATTTCGTCTATAAAATAATTGGAGCTCTGGTCTCATGCAGAACCAAAGAATCCGTATCCGCCTTAAAGCGTTTGATCATCGTCTGATCGATCAATCAACCGCGGAAATCGTCGAGACTGCTAAGCGCACTGGTGCGCAAGTCCGTGGTCCGATCCCGCTGCCGACCCGCAAAGAGCGCTTTACCGTTCTGATCTCTCCGCACGTTAACAAAGACGCGCGCGATCAGTACGAAATCCGCACTCATAAGCGTCTGGTTGACATCGTTGAGCCAACTGAAAAAACCGTTGATGCTCTGATGCGTCTGGATCTGGCTGCCGGTGTAGACGTGCAGATCAGCCTGGGTTAATCAGGTCATCGAGCGATTGAGAGGTTGAAACAATGATTGGTTTAGTCGGTAAAAAAGTGGGCATGACCCGCATCTTCACTGAAGATGGCGTATCTATCCCAGTAACCGTAATCGAAGTTGAAGCAAACCGCGTTACTCAGGTTAAAGATCTGGCTAACGATGGCTACCGTGCCGTTCAGGTGACCACTGGTGCTAAAAAAGCTAACCGTGTAACCAAACCGGAAGCGGGTCACTTCGCTAAAGCTGGCGTAGAAGCTGGCCGTGGTCTGTGGGAATTCCGTCTGGCTGACGGCGAAGAGTTCACCGTAGGTCAGGACATTAGCGTTGAGCTGTTTGCTGACGTTAAAAAAGTTGACGTAACCGGTACCTCTAAAGGTAAAGGTTTTGCTGGTACCGTTAAGCGCTGGAACTTCCGTACCCAGGACGCTACTCACGGTAACTCCTTGTCTCACCGCGTTCCGGGTTCTATCGGTCAGAACCAGACTCCGGGCAAAGTGTTCAAAGGCAAGAAAATGGCAGGTCAGCTGGGTAACGAACGTGTCACCGTTCAGAGCCTGGACGTAGTACGTGTTGACGCTGAGCGCAACCTGCTGCTGGTTAAAGGCGCGGTCCCGGGTGCAACCGGTAGCGACCTGATCGTTAAACCAGCTGTGAAGGCGTAAGGGGATAGCAATGGAATTAGTATTGAAAGACGCGCAGAGCGCGCTGACTGTTTCCGAAACTACCTTCGGTCGTGATTTCAACGAAGCGCTGGTTCACCAGGTTGTAGTTGCTTATGCAGCTGGTGCTCGTCAGGGTACTCGTGCTCAGAAGACTCGTGCTGAAGTAACTGGTTCAGGCAAAAAGCCGTGGCGCCAGAAAGGTACCGGCCGTGCGCGTTCAGGTTCTATCAAGAGCCCGATCTGGCGTTCAGGTGGCGTGACCTTCGCTGCGCGTCCGCAGGACCACAGTCAAAAAGTTAACAAAAAGATGTACCGCGGCGCGCTGAAAAGCATTCTGTCCGAACTGGTACGTCAGGATCGTCTGATCGTTGTCGAATCTTTCTCTGTAGAAGCGCCTAAAACTAAGCTGCTGGCACAGAAACTGAAAGACATGGCTCTGGAAGATGTGCTGATCATCACCGGTGAGCTGGACGAGAACCTGTTCCTTGCTGCGCGCAACCTGCACAAGGTTGACGTACGTGATGCAACTGGTATCGACCCGGTTAGCCTGATCGCCTTCGACAAAGTCGTAATGACTGCTGATGCTGTTAAGCAAGTTGAGGAGATGCTGGCATGATTCGTGAAGAACGTCTGCTGAAGGTGCTGCGCGCACCGCACGTTTCTGAAAAAGCGTCTACTGCGATGGAAAAAACTAACACCATCGTTCTCAAAGTTGCTAAAGACGCGACCAAAGCAGAGATCAAAGCTGCTGTGCAGAAACTGTTTGAAGTCGAAGTCGAAGTCGTTAACACCCTGGTTGTTAAAGGGAAAGTTAAACGTCACGGACAGCGTATCGGTCGTCGTAGCGACTGGAAAAAAGCTTACGTCACCCTGAAGGAAGGCCAGAATCTGGACTTCGTCGGCGGCGCTGAGTAAGTCGGAGGAGTAATACAATGGCAGTTGTTAAATGTAAACCGACATCTCCGGGTCGTCGCCACGTTGTTAAAGTGGTCAACCCAGAGCTGCACAAGGGCAAACCTTTTGCTCCGCTGGTTGAAAAAAACAGCAAATCCGGTGGTCGTAACAACAATGGCCGTATCACCACCCGTCATATCGGTGGTGGTCACAAACAGGCCTACCGTATTGTTGACTTCAAACGCAACAAAGATGGTATCCCGGCAGTTGTTGAACGTCTTGAGTACGATCCGAACCGCTCCGCGAACATCGCGCTGGTTCTGTACAAAGACGGTGAGCGCCGTTACATTCTGGCCCCTAAAGGCCTGAAAGCTGGCGACCAGATTCAATCTGGCGTTGATGCTGCAATCAAAGCAGGCAACACCCTGCCGATGCGCAATATCCCGGTTGGTTCTACCGTTCATAACGTAGAAATGAAACCAGGTAAAGGCGGTCAGCTGGCTCGTTCCGCTGGTACTTACGTTCAGATCGTTGCTCGCGATGGTGCTTATGTCACCCTGCGTCTGCGTTCTGGTGAAATGCGTAAAGTCGAAGCAGACTGCCGCGCTACTCTGGGCGAAGTTGGCAATGCTGAGCATATGCTGCGCGTTCTGGGTAAAGCAGGTGCTGCACGCTGGCGTGGTGTTCGTCCTACCGTTCGCGGTACTGCGATGAACCCAGTCGACCACCCACATGGTGGTGGTGAAGGTCGTAACTTTGGTAAGCACCCGGTAACTCCGTGGGGCGTTCAGACCAAAGGTAAGAAGACCCGCAGCAACAAGCGTACTGATAAATTCATCGTACGTCGCCGTAGCAAATAATTTTAGAGGATAAGCCATGCCACGTTCTCTCAAGAAAGGTCCTTTTATTGACCTGCACTTGCTGAAGAAGGTAGAGAAAGCGGTGGAAAGCGGAGACAAGAAGCCCCTGCGCACTTGGTCCCGTCGTTCAACGATCTTTCCTAACATGATCGGTTTGACCATCGCTGTCCATAATGGTCGTCAGCACGTTCCAGTTTTTGTTTCCGACGAAATGGTTGGTCACAAACTGGGTGAATTCGCACCGACTCGTACTTATCGCGGCCACGCTGCTGATAAAAAAGCGAAGAAGAAATAAGGTAGGAGGAAGAGATGGAAACTTTAGCTCAACATCGCCATGCTCGTTCTTCTGCTCAGAAGGTTCGCCTTGTTGCTGACCTGATTCGCGGTAAGAAAGTGTCGCAGGCCCTGGATATTCTGACCTACACCAATAAGAAAGCTGCTGTACTGGTCAAGAAGGTACTGGAATCTGCCATTGCTAACGCTGAACACAACGATGGCGCTGACATTGATGATCTGAAAGTTGCGAAAATTTTCGTAGACGAAGGCCCGAGCATGAAGCGCATTATGCCGCGTGCTAAAGGTCGTGCAGATCGCATCCTGAAGCGCACCAGCCACATTACTGTGGTTGTGTCCGATCGCTGAGACTCTGGAGACTAGCAATGGGTCAGAAAGTACATCCTAATGGTATTCGCCTGGGTATTGTAAAACCATGGAACTCAACCTGGTTTGCGAACACCAAAGAATTCGCTGACAACCTGGACAGCGATTTTAAAGTACGTCAGTACCTGACTAAGGAACTGGCGAAAGCGTCTGTATCTCGCATCGTTATCGAGCGTCCGGCTAAAAGCATCCGTGTGACCATTCACACTGCTCGCCCGGGTATCGTTATCGGTAAGAAAGGCGAAGACGTAGAAAAACTGCGCAAGGTCGTCGCGGATCTCGCTGGCGTGCCTGCACAGATCAATATTGCCGAAGTTCGTAAGCCTGAACTGGACGCTAAATTGGTTGCTGACAGCATCACTTCTCAGCTGGAACGTCGCGTTATGTTCCGTCGTGCTATGAAGCGTGCTGTACAGAACGCAATGCGTCTGGGCGCTAAAGGTATCAAAGTTGAAGTTAGCGGCCGTCTGGGCGGCGCGGAAATCGCACGTACCGAATGGTACCGTGAAGGTCGCGTACCGCTGCACACTCTGCGTGCTGACATCGACTACAACACCTCTGAAGCGCACACCACTTACGGTGTAATCGGCGTTAAGGTATGGATCTTCAAAGGTGAGATCCTGGGTGGTATGGCTGCTGTTGAACAACCGGAACCGGCTGCTCAACCTAAAAAGCAGCAGCGTAAAGGCCGTAAATAAGGAGCGTCGCTGATGTTACAACCAAAGCGTACAAAATTCCGTAAAGTGCACAAAGGCCGCAACCGTGGTCTGGCGCAGGGTACGGATGTTAGCTTCGGCACTTTCGGTCTGAAAGCTGTTGGCCGTGGTCGTCTGACTGCACGTCAGATCGAAGCAGCACGTCGTGCTATGACCCGTGCAGTTAAGCGTCAAGGTAAGATCTGGATCCGTGTATTCCCGGACAAACCGATCACCGAGAAGCCGCTGGAAGTTCGTATGGGTAAAGGTAAAGGTAACGTGGAGTACTGGGTTGCCTTGATTCAGCCGGGTAAAGTCCTTTATGAAATGGACGGCGTACCGGAAGAGCTGGCCCGTGAAGCATTCGGCCTGGCAGCAGCGAAACTGCCGATCAAAACCACCTTTGTAACTAAGACGGTGATGTAATGAAAGCAAAAGAGCTGCGTGAAAAAAGCGTTGAAGAGCTGAACGCTGAGCTGCTGAACCTGCTGCGTGAGCAGTTCAACCTGCGTATGCAGGCTGCAAGTGGCCAGCTGCAACAGACTCATCTGCTGAAGCAAGTGCGTCGTGATGTTGCACGCGTTAAGACTTTACTGACTCAGAAGGCGGGTGCGTAATGACCGATAAAATCCGTACTCTGCAAGGTCGCGTGGTTAGCGACAAAATGGAGAAATCCATTGTTGTTGCTATCGAACGTATGGTGAAACACCCGGTATACGGCAAATTCATCAAGCGTACGACCAAACTGCACGTACATGACGAGAACAACGAATGCGGTATCGGCGACGTGGTTGAAATCCGCGAATGCCGTCCGCTGTCCAAGACTAAGTCCTGGACGCTGGTTCGCGTTGTAGAGAAAGCGGTTCTGTAATAGAGTACGCATTCTCGATACGGATAAACGGCTCAGCGATGAGCCGTTTATTTTTTCTACCCATATCTGATTTGCGGTGTTATAATGCCGCGCCCTCGATATGGGGCTTTTTTAACGACCCTATTTTTGGGTCTCAGTAGTAGTTGACATTAGCGGAGCACTAAAATGATCCAAGAACAGACTATGCTGAACGTCGCCGACAACTCCGGTGCACGTCGCGTAATGTGTATCAAGGTTCTGGGTGGCTCGCACCGTCGCTACGCAGGCGTAGGCGACATCATCAAGATCACCATCAAAGAAGCAATTCCGCGTGGTAAGGTCAAAAAAGGTGATGTGCTGAAGGCGGTAGTGGTGCGCACCAAGAAGGGTGTTCGTCGCCCGGACGGTTCTGTCATTCGCTTCGATGGTAATGCATGCGTTATTTTAAACAATAACAGCGAGCAGCCCATCGGTACGCGTATTTTTGGGCCGGTAACTCGTGAACTTCGTAACGAGAAGTTCATGAAAATTATCTCTCTGGCCCCAGAAGTACTCTAAGGAGCGAATCATGGCAGCGAAAATCCGTCGTGATGACGAAGTTATCGTGTTAACCGGTAAAGATAAAGGTAAACGCGGTAAAGTTAAGAATGTCTTGTCTTCCGGCAAGCTCATTGTTGAAGGTATCAACCTGGTTAAGAAACACCAGAAGCCGGTTCCGGCTCTGAACCAACCAGGCGGCATCGTTGAAAAAGAAGCTGCTATTCAGGTTTCTAACGTTGCAATCTTCAATGCGGCAACCGGCAAGGCTGACCGTGTAGGCTTTAGATTCGAAGACGGCAAAAAAGTCCGTTTCTTCAAATCTAACAGCGAAACTATCAAGTAATTTGGAGTAGTACGATGGCGAAACTGCATGATTACTACAAAGACGAAGTAGTTAAAAAACTCATGACTGAGTTTAACTACAATTCTGTCATGCAAGTCCCTCGGGTCGAGAAGATCACCCTGAACATGGGTGTTGGTGAAGCGATCGCTGACAAGAAACTGCTGGATAACGCAGCAGCCGATCTGACAGCAATCTCCGGTCAAAAACCGCTGATCACCAAAGCACGCAAATCAGTTGCAGGCTTCAAAATCCGTCAGGGCTATCCGATCGGCTGTAAAGTAACTCTGCGTGGCGAACGCATGTGGGAGTTCTTTGAGCGCCTGATCACTATTGCTGTACCGCGTATCCGTGACTTCCGTGGCTTGTCCGCTAAGTCTTTCGACGGTCGTGGCAACTACAGCATGGGTGTCCGTGAGCAGATCATCTTCCCAGAAATCGACTACGATAAAGTCGACCGCGTTCGTGGTTTGGATATTACCATTACCACTACTGCGAAATCTGATGAAGAAGGCCGCGCTCTGCTGGCTGCCTTTGACTTCCCGTTCCGCAAGTAAGGTAGGGTTACTTAATGGCTAAGCAATCAATGAAAGCACGCGAAGTAAAGCGCGTGGCTTTAGCTGATAAATTCTTCGCTAAACGCGCTGAACTGAAAGCTATCATCTCTGATGTGAACGCAACCGACGAAGATCGTTGGAATGCTGTTCTCAAGCTGCAGACTCTGCCGCGTGATTCCAGCCCGTCTCGTCAGCGTAATCGCTGCCGTCAAACAGGTCGTCCGCATGGTTTCCTGCGGAAGTTCGGGTTGAGCCGTATCAAGGTCCGTGAAGCCGCAATGCGCGGTGAAATCCCGGGTCTGAAAAAGGCTAGCTGGTAATTGTCACCAATTGAATCACGGGAGTAAAGACAGATGAGCATGCAAGATCCGATCGCGGATATGCTGACCCGTATCCGTAACGGTCAGGCCGCGAATAAAGCTGCGGTCACCATGCCTTCCTCCAAGCTGAAAGTGGCAATTGCCAACGTGCTGAAGGAAGAAGGCTTTATTGAAGATTTTAAAGTTGAAGGCGACATCAAGCCGGAACTGGAACTGACTCTTAAGTATTTCCAGGGTAAAGCTGTTGTAGAAAGCATTCAGCGTGTCAGCCGCCCAGGTCTGCGCATCTACAAACGTAAAGATGAGCTGCCGAAAGTTATGGCGGGTCTGGGTATCGCGGTTATTTCTACCTCTAAAGGTGTTATGACCGATCGTGCAGCGCGCCAGGCTGGTCTTGGTGGCGAAATTATCTGCTACGTAGCCTAATCGGAGGAAAAAATGTCTCGTGTTGCTAAAGCACCGGTCGTTGTTCCTGCCGGCGTTGATGTAAAAATCAACGGTCAGGTTATTACGATCAAAGGTAAAAACGGCGAGCTGACTCGTACCCTCAACAATGCTGTTGAAGTTAAACATGCAGAAAATGCTCTGACCTTCGGTCCGCGTGATGGTTTCGTGGATGGATGGGCTCAGGCTGGTACCGCGCGTGCCCTGCTGAACTCAATGGTTGTTGGTGTTACCGAAGGCTTCACTAAAAAGCTTCAGCTGGTTGGTGTAGGCTATCGTGCAGCGGTCAAAGGGGATGTAGTAAACCTGGCTTTAGGTTTCTCTCATCCTGTTGAGCATAAACTGCCGGCCGGTATCACTGCAGAATGTCCGACTCAAACTGAAATCGTGCTGAAAGGCGCTGATAAGCAGGTGATCGGCCAGGTTGCAGCAGATCTGCGCGCCTACCGTCGTCCTGAGCCTTATAAAGGTAAGGGTGTTCGTTACGCCGACGAAGTCGTGCGTACCAAAGAGGCTAAGAAGAAGTAAGGTAACACTATGGATAAGAAATCTGCTCGTATCCGTCGTGCGACCCGCGCACGCCGCAAGCTCCAGGAGCTGGGTGCAACTCGCCTGGTGGTACATCGTACCCCGCGTCATATTTACGCACAGGTAATTGCACCGAACGGTTCTGAAGTTCTGGTAGCTGCTTCTACTGTAGAAAAAGCTATCGCTGAACAACTGAAGTACACCGGTAACAAAGACGCGGCAGCAGCTGTGGGTAAAGCTGTTGCTGAACGCGCTCTGGAAAAAGGCATCAAAGATGTTTCCTTTGACCGTTCCGGGTTCCAATATCATGGTCGTGTCCAGGCACTGGCAGATGCTGCCCGTGAAGCTGGCCTTCAGTTCTAAGGTAGAGGTGTAAGATGGCTCACATCGAAAAACAAGCTGGCGAACTGCAGGAAAAGCTGATCGCGGTTAACCGCGTATCTAAAACCGTTAAAGGTGGTCGTATTTTCTCCTTCACAGCTCTGACTGTAGTTGGTGACGGTAACGGTCGCGTTGGTTTTGGTTACGGTAAAGCGCGTGAAGTTCCAGCAGCGATCCAGAAAGCGATGGAAAAAGCCCGTCGCAATATGATTAACGTCGCGCTGAACCACGGCACCCTGCAGCACCCGGTTAAAGGTGTTCACACGGGTTCTCGTGTATTCATGCAGCCAGCTTCCGAAGGTACCGGTATCATCGCCGGTGGTGCAATGCGCGCCGTTCTGGAAGTTGCTGGAGTTCATAACGTTCTGGCCAAAGCATATGGTTCCACCAACCCGATCAACGTGGTTCGTGCAACTATTGATGGCCTGGAAAATATGAATTCTCCAGAAATGGTCGCTGCCAAGCGTGGTAAATCCGTTGAAGAAATTCTGGGGAAATAAACCATGGCAAAGACTATTAAAATTACTCAAACCCGCAGTGCAATCGGTCGTCTGCCGAAACACAAGGCAACGCTGCTTGGCCTGGGTCTGCGTCGTATTGGTCACACCGTAGAGCGCGAGGATACTCCTGCTGTTCGTGGTATGGTCAACGCGGTTTCCTTCATGGTTAAAGTTGAGGAGTAAGAGATGCGTTTAAATACTCTGTCTCCGGCCGAAGGCTCCAAAAAGGCGGGTAAACGCCTGGGTCGTGGTATCGGTTCTGGCCTCGGTAAAACCGGTGGTCGTGGTCACAAAGGTCAGAACTCTCGTTCTGGTGGTGGCGTACGTCGCGGTTTCGAAGGTGGTCAGATGCCTCTGTACCGTCGTCTGCCGAAATTCGGCTTCACTTCTCGTAAAGCGATGATCACCGCAGAAGTTCGTCTGTCTGATCTTGCTCACGTAGAAGGCGATGTTATCGACCTGAACACGCTGAAAGCGGCTAACATTATCGGTATCCAGATCGAATTCGCGAAAGTGATCCTGTCTGGTGAAGTATCTCGTCCGGTAACTGTTCGTGGCCTGCGCGTGACTAAAGGTGCTCGTGCTGCTATCGAAGCTGCTGGCGGTAAAATTGAGGAATAAGTAGCAGATGGCTAAGCAACCGGGATTAGATTTTCAAAGTGCCAAAGGTGGGATTGGCGAACTGAAGCGCAGACTGTTGTTTGTAATCGGTGCGTTGATTGTGTTCCGTATTGGCTCTTTTATTCCGATCCCTGGTATTGATGCCGCTGTACTTGCCAAACTGCTTGAGCAACAGCGAGGCACCATCATTGAAATGTTCAACATGTTCTCTGGTGGTGCTCTCAGCCGTGCTTCTATCTTTGCGTTGGGTATCATGCCGTATATTTCGGCATCGATCATTGTCCAGCTGCTGACGGTTGTTTATCAGCCGTTAGCGGAGCTGAAGAAAGAAGGGGAGTCTGGTCGTCGTAAGATCAGCCAGTACACCCGCTACGGTACTCTGGTGCTGGCGATATTCCAGTCGATCGGTATTGCTACCGGTCTGCCGAATATGCCTGGTATGCAGGGCCTGGTGATTAATCCAGGCTTTGCATTCTATTTCACCGCTGTTGTTAGTCTGGTCTCAGGAACGATGTTCCTGATGTGGCTCGGCGAACAGATTACTGAGCGCGGTATCGGAAACGGTATCTCAATCATTATCTTCGCCGGTATCGTTGCGGGTCTCCCGCCGGCCATCGCCCATACTATCGAGCAAGCGCGTCAAGGCGACCTGCACTTCCTCCTGTTGCTGTTGGTTGCAGTATTAGTATTTGCAGTGACCTTCTTTGTTGTCTTTGTAGAGCGTGGTCAACGCCGCATTGTGGTAAACTACGCTAAACGTCAACAGGGTCGTCGTGTCTATGCTGCACAGAGCACACATTTACCGCTGAAAGTGAATATGGCAGGGGTTATCCCGGCAATCTTCGCTTCCAGTATTATTCTGTTCCCGGCTACCATTACATCATGGTTCGGGGGCGGTACTGGTTGGAACTGGCTGACAACAATTTCGCTGTATTTGCAGCCTGGGCAACCGCTTTATGTGTTACTCTATGCGTCTGCAATCATCTTCTTCTGTTTCTTCTACACGGCGTTGGTTTTCAACCCGCGTGAAACAGCAGATAACCTGAAGAAGTCCGGTGCATTTGTACCAGGAATTCGTCCGGGAGAGCAAACGGCGAAGTATATCGATAAAGTAATGACTCGCCTGACTTTGGTCGGTGCGTTATACATCACTTTTATCTGCCTGATCCCGGAGTTCATGCGTGATGCAATGAAAGTACCGTTCTACTTTGGTGGGACCTCACTGCTTATCGTTGTTGTCGTGATTATGGACTTTATGGCTCAAGTGCAAACTCTGATGATGTCGAGTCAGTACGAGTCTGCATTGAAGAAGGCGAACCTGAAAGGCTACGGCCGCTAACAGGTCGCTCGAGAAGTTACGGAGAGTAAAAATGAAAGTTCGTGCTTCCGTCAAGAAATTATGCCGTAACTGCAAAATCGTTAAGCGTGATGGCGTCATCCGCGTGATTTGCAGTGCCGAGCCGAAGCATAAACAGCGCCAAGGCTGATTTATTCGCATATTTTTCTTGCAAAGTTGGGTTGAGCTGGCTAGATTAGCCAGCCAATCTTTTGTATGTCTGTACGTTTCCATTTGAGTATCCTGAAAACGGGCTTTTCAGCATGGTGCGTACATATTAAATAGTAGGAGTGCATAGTGGCCCGTATAGCAGGCATTAACATTCCTGATCACAAACATACCGTAATCGCATTAACTGCTATTTTCGGTATCGGCAAGACCCGCTCTAAAGCCATCTGTGCTGACACGGGTATCGCTGAAAATGTTAAGATCAGTGAGCTGTCTGAAGAACAAATTGAATCCCTGCGTGAAGCGGTTGGTAAATTTGTCGTTGAAGGTGATCTGCGCCGTGAAATCACCCTGAGCATCAAGCGTCTGATGGACCTTGGTTGCTATCGTGGTTTACGCCATCGTCGTGGTCTTCCGGTTCGCGGTCAGCGTACTAAGACCAACGCACGTACCCGTAAGGGTCCGCGTAAACCGATCAAGAAATAGTCGGGGTGATTGAATAATGGCAAAGGCACCAGTTCGTGCACGTAAGCGTGTAAGAAAACAAGTCTCTGATGGCGTGGCTCATGTCCATGCTTCTTTTAACAACACCATCGTTACCATTACCGATCGTCAGGGTAACGCGCTGGGTTGGGCAACAGCCGGTGGTTCCGGTTTCCGTGGTTCTCGCAAATCCACTCCGTTTGCAGCTCAGGTTGCAGCAGAGCGTTGCGCTGAAGCCGTAAAAGAATACGGCATCAAGAATCTGGAAGTTATGGTCAAAGGTCCGGGTCCAGGTCGCGAATCTACTATTCGTGCACTGAACGCCGCTGGTTTCCGCATCACTAATATTACTGATGTGACTCCGATCCCTCATAACGGTTGTCGTCCGCCGAAAAAACGTCGCGTATAACGCGTTCGTTTCTAGGATTGTTGGAGAAAGAAAATGGCAAGATATTTGGGTCCTAAGCTCAAGCTGAGCCGTCGTGAGGGCACAGACCTGTTCCTTAAGTCTGGCGTTCGCGCGATCGATACCAAGTGTAAAATTGAACAAGCTCCTGGCCAGCACGGTGCGCGTAAACCGCGTCTGTCTGACTATGGTGTGCAGTTGCGTGAAAAGCAAAAAGTTCGCCGTATGTACGGTGTGCTGGAGCGTCAGTTCCGTAACTACTATAAAGAAGCAGCGCGTCTGAAAGGCAACACCGGTGAAAACCTGTTGACTCTGCTGGAAGGTCGTCTGGACAACGTTGTATACCGTATGGGCTTCGGCGCGACTCGTGCTGAATCACGTCAGCTGGTTAGCCACAAAGCTATCATGGTAAACGGTCGTGTTGTTAACATCGCTTCTTATCAGGTTAAAGCGAATGACGTTGTCAGCATTCGTGAGAAAGCGAAAAAGCAATCTCGCGTGAAAGCCGCTCTGGAGCTGGCTGAGCAGCGTGAAAAGCCAACCTGGCTGGAAGTTGATGCTGGCAAGATGGAAGGTACGTTCAAGCGTCAGCCGGAACGTTCTGATCTGTCTGCGGACATTAACGAACACCTGATCGTCGAGCTTTACTCCAAGTAAAGCTTAGTACCAAAGAGAGGACACAATGCAGGGTTCTGTGACAGAGTTTCTAAAACCGCGCCTGGTCGATATCGAGCAAGTGAGTTCGACGCACGCCAAGGTGACCCTTGAACCTTTAGAGCGTGGCTTTGGCCATACTCTTGGTAACGCACTGCGCCGTATTCTGCTCTCATCGATGCCGGGTTGCGCGGTGACCGAGGTTGAGATTGATGGTGTACTTCATGAGTACAGCACCAAAGAAGGCGTTCAGGAAGATATCCTTGAAATCCTGCTCAACCTGAAAGGGCTGGCGGTGAGAGTTCAGGGTAAAGATGAAGTTATCCTTACTTTGAACAAATCTGGCATTGGCCCTGTGACCGCAGCCGACATTACCCATGACGGTGATGTCGAAATCGTCAAGCCGCAACATGTGATCTGCCACCTGACCGATGAGAACGCAGCTATTAGCATGCGTATCAAAGTTCAGCGCGGTCGCGGTTATGTGCCGGCTTCTGCCCGAATTCATTCGGAAGAAGATGAGCGCCCAATCGGCCGTCTGCTGGTCGACGCATGCTACAGCCCTGTAGAGCGTATTGCCTACAATGTTGAAGCAGCGCGTGTAGAACAGCGTACCGACCTGGACAAGCTGGTCATCGAAATGGAAACCAACGGCACAATCGATCCTGAAGAGGCGATTCGTCGTGCGGCAACCATCCTGGCAGAACAACTGGAAGCTTTCGTTGATTTACGTGATGTACGTCAGCCGGAAGTGAAAGAAGAGAAACCAGAATTCGATCCGATCCTGCTGCGCCCTGTTGACGATCTCGAATTGACTGTCCGCTCTGCTAACTGCCTTAAGGCAGAAGCTATCCACTATATCGGTGATCTGGTACAGCGTACCGAGGTTGAGTTGCTGAAAACGCCGAACCTGGGTAAAAAATCTCTTACTGAGATTAAAGACGTGCTGGCTTCACGTGGTTTGTCTCTGGGCATGCGCCTGGAAAACTGGCCACCGGCAAGCATTGCTGACGAGTAACCGGATCACAGGTTAAGGTTTTACTGAGAAGGATAAGGTCATGCGCCATCGTAAGAGTGGTCGTCAACTGAACCGCAACAGCAGCCATCGCCAGGCTATGTTCCGTAACATGGCTGGTTCGCTGGTTCGTCATGAAATCATCAAGACGACCCTGCCGAAAGCGAAAGAACTGCGTCGCGTAGTTGAGCCGCTGATTACTCTTGCCAAGACTGATAGCGTTGCTAATCGTCGTCTGGCATTCGCCCGTACTCGTGATAATGAGATCGTGGCAAAACTGTTTAACGAGCTGGGCCCGCGTTTCGCGAGCCGCGCCGGTGGTTACACTCGTATTCTGAAGTGTGGCTTCCGTGCAGGCGACAACGCGCCGATGGCATACATCGAGCTGGTTGATCGCTCTGAATCGAAAGCAGAAGCTGCTGCAGAGTAATCTGTAGTAACGTAAAAAAACCCGCTCCGGCGGGTTTTTTTATATCCTCCCTATTCCTGCTTGTTTACAATATCTGCATTATTTTTGTTCATCCCCGGAGCCTTATGATGTGGTTACTGGATCAGTGGGCAGAACGCCATATTCTTGATGCACAGCACAAAGGTGAGTTTGATAACCTGCCGGGAAGTGGGGAGCCACTGACTCTGGACGATGACTCGCATGTGCCGCCTGAGCTACGCGCAGGCTATCGATTACTCAAGAATGCGGGTTGTTTACCTCCCGAACTTGAGCATCGTAAAGAAGCCGTGATGCTCAATGACTTACTTAAAGGCGTTCAGGAGCGCGATCCCCGCTATGCTGAGCTGAGCCGTCGTCTGGCGCTGCTCGAGTTAAAGCTGCGGCAGGCGGGCTTGAACACTCACTTTCTGCGTGGGGATTACGCGGATAAGTTGCTGCAAAAGATTAATGAGGAGTAATCATGTACCGCATAGGTGAACTGGCTAAATTGGCTGACGTTACTCCCGATACCATCCGCTATTATGAAAAACAGCAGATGATGGATCATAACGTGCGCACTGAAGGTGGCTTTCGTCTCTATTCGGATAACGATCTACAGAGGCTGCGTTTTATTCGCTATGCCAGGCAGCTTGGTTTTACGCTGGAATCGATCCGCGAACTTCTCTCGATCCGCATCGATCCGGAACATCATACCTGTCAGGAATCTAAAGGCATTGTGCAGGCTCGTTTAAGTGAAGTGGAATCCCGGATTAAAGAGTTACAAGCCATGCGTCGTTCTTTGCAGCGCCTCAATGATGCTTGCTGCGGAACAGCGCACAGCAGCGTCTATTGCTCAATTCTTGAAGCACTGGAGCAGGGCGCCAGCAGTCATAATCCAGCACGTTGATTTTTTCATCAGACGCGTCTACACTCACGCCGATTTCTATTACATATCTGGAGAGCTTATGAGCCGCTATCAGCATACTAAAGGGCAAATAAAAGATAACGCCCTTGAGGCACTACTTCATGACCCGTTATTCAGGCAGCGAGTTGAAAAGAACAAGAAAGGGAAAGGTAGCTACCAAAGAAAAGAAAAACATGCGGGACAGAATGGTCGGGAGGCCAGTGGCAAGAAAGTAAATGACTTTTTTACCACTGGCCTTCTGCTTTTAAGGCTTCTTAAGAACGATTGTTTTGTTCTTTCAGCAGGTCACGAATTTCGCTAAGCAGGACTTCTTCTTTGGTTGGCGCCGGTGGTGCTGCCGGGGCCTCTTCCTTTTTCCTGTTCAGTTTATTCATCAGTTTGATTGCCATAAAAATAGCAAACGCCACGATAATAAAATCGAACACGTTCTGAATGAATACGCCGTAATGCATGACGACCGCCGGGATGTCGCCCTGGGCATCCCGTAGCGTCACGGCAAACTGTTTAAAGTCGATTCCGCCAATGAGTAAGCCTAGCGGCGGCATAATAATATCGGCAACTAACGACGATACGATTTTACCAAATGCTGCGCCAATGATGACACCGACTGCCAAATCAACCACATTCCCGCGCATCGCAAATTCGCGAAATTCTTTTAAAAAACTCATTTTATTCTCCTTGAGCCAGCTGACACTGATAAGTTTAACAAATGTATTACTATTTTCCATTACCACGAAATAATTGCAGAAAAATATTATCCTTTGATATACAAGGGATAAAAGAAAGGCGTCTTGTCGACGCCTGCGAACTACAAAAAGAAAGGACTTGGCTGGAATAGTCTTTCGACGTCTGAGATGAATTTTTTGTCAGTCAGGAACATAACGACATGATCCCCTTGCTCAATACGCAGATTGTTATTCGCTATCATGACATCATTACCGCGTACAACGGCGCCAATAATTGTTCCGGGGGGAAGCTTAATCTCATCGATAGCGCGTCCAACCACCCGTGAAGTACTTTCATCTCCGTGCGCGACAGCTTCAATAGCCTCTGCGACACCGCGGCGTAGGGAGGAAACGCCGACAATATCGGCTTTACGCACATGGCTGAGCAACGCAGAGATGGTTGCCTGCTGCGGTGATATTGCAATGTCGATCACGCTCCCCTGGACAAGATCGACGTAGGCACGGCGCTGGATCAGCACCATCACCTTTTTGGCCCCCATGCGCTTTGCGAGCATGGCAGACATAATATTGGCTTCATCATCGTTGGTGACGGCAATGAAAAGATCGACTTGATCGATATGTTCCTCAGCCAGCAATTCTTGATCTGAAGCATCGCCGTAGAAGACGATCGTATTTTGCAGCTTCTCTGCAAGCTCTGCGGCACGCTGTTGATTACGTTCAATCAGTTTGACGCTGTAATCTTTCTCCAGCTTATGGGCGAGCCCGGCGCCAATGTTTCCGCCGCCAACCAGCATGATGCGCTTATACGGCTTTTCGAGGCGCTGGAGTTCGCTCATGACGGCGCGAATATGCTGCGAAGCGGCGATGAAAAACACTTCATCACCGGCTTCAACAATGGTTGAACCTTGTGGCCTGATGGGGCGATCGTGGCGGAAGATAGCGGCTACGCGTGTGTCAATATGCGGCATATGTTCGCGCATAGTTGAAAGTGCGTTTCCCACTAAAGGACCGCCATAATAGGCTTTAACGACTGCGAGGCTTACTTTTCCTTCGGCAAAATTGACAACCTGCAGCGCGCCTGGATACTCAATCAGGCGGTGAATGCTGTCAATGACCAGCTGCTCTGGCGCGATGAGGTGGTCAATAGGAACCGCTTCTGAGTGGAAAAGTTTATCGGCATCACGCACATAATCCGGGGAGCGGATGCGAGCAATACGGTTTGGCGTATTAAACAGCGAATAGGCGACCTGGCAGGCCACCATATTCGTTTCATCTGAGCTGGTCACTGCGACCAGCATATCGGCGTCATCCGCACCCGCCTCACGCAGCACGCGTGGATGCGAGCCGTGGCCCTGAACCACTCTGAGATCAAATTTGTCCTGAAGACTGCGAAGGCGGTCGCCATTCGTGTCTACCAGCGTAATATCGTTGTTCTCTCCGACAAGGTTTTCTGCCAGAGTTCCGCCGACCTGCCCTGCGCCCAATATGATAATTTTCATCAGTCGCGACTCGTTATCTCATTACTTTTTGATTAGCTTAGCGTAAAAGAAGCCGTCACCTTCTTCAGCACCTGGCAAATTTTGCTGGCCCGGCAAATCTGCGCTGCCGGTTTCGCTGAGAACCGCATCCGCAGTACGCTGCAGGAAGGCTTTAATTTGCTGGCTGTTCTCTTCCGGCAATACCGAACACGTTGCGTAAACCAGAGTCCCGCCGGTTTTCAAATGCGGCCATACGGCATCCAGAATTTCAGACTGCAGCTGGGCCAGTTCCGCGATATCACGATCCCGGCGCAGCCACTTGATATCCGGATGACGGCGAATGACGCCGGTGGCGGAACAGGGGGCGTCCAGCAGAATACGATCGAACTGCTGCTCTCCACACCATTGGGCTGGATAACGGCCATCACCTTGTTTAACGGTGGCCTTCATGCCCAGACGCTTCAGGTTGTCATAGACGCGGGAGAGTCGCTGCTCATCAACATCGACGGCCAGCACCTGTGCTTCGGGCGCCGCTTCGAGAATATGTGTGGTTTTACCCCCCGGTGCCGCGCACAGATCCAGAATTTGCTCGCCGTTTTTTGGATCAAGAAATGTGATGCAGCCCTGAGCGGAGGCATCCTGAACGGTAACCCAACCCTCTTCAAACCCCGGCAATGCGTGGACCGGCACCGGTGTTTCCATGCGCACAGCGTCAGGGTAAGCAGGATGAGTAAAACCTTTCATTCCCGCCTCTTCCAGCAGTGCCAGCCAGCTATCGCGCGGATGGTGGACACGGTTTACGCGCAACCACATTGGCGGGCGCTGGTTGTTCGCTTCCACGATCGCTTCCCACTGTGCTGGATAGGCTTTCTGCAGACGTTTCAACAACCAGGACGGATGTAAAAAGCGAATTTCGCTACGAGAAAATTCAGATAACAGTTCTTCCTGCTGGCGCTGAAACTGGCGTAATACGCCGTTAATCAACCCTTTGAGCTGCGGGCGCTTAATCGCTACTGCGCCTTCAACCGTTTCCGCCAATGCAGCATGAGGAGGAATCCGTGTGTACAGCAGTTGGTAAATGCCGACCATAATGAGGTAGTGCACAACACGCTGTTTACCCGTCATCGGCCGGGACATGAGCTTGCCGATCAGCCAATCTAACTGGGAAAGGGTACGTAGCACGCCAAAGCAGAGTTCCTGAAGCAGCGCTTTGTCTTTATCGGATACTTTTTGTTGCAGCGGGGGCAGAACGTTGCTCAGGGATTGCCCTTTTTCGAGAACCTGTTCAACGGCCTGCGCTGCCAGGCTGCGTAAATTGAGTTGTTTTTTCATAAGCACAAAATAAAAATGCCCGGCAACACCGGGCGTATTAAGAAGGGCGCGTCAGACCAGACGGTTGCCAGGAGCGAACCATTCCCGCCGCGAGTTTAATAGATCCTGAGCACTCATTGCTTTTTTCCCGGCAGGCTGTAGCGAGAGTAAATTCAGCACGCCGTCGCTGGTCGCCACCTGAATCCCCTGTTTTGTCGCTTCAATGATGGTCCCCGGTTCGGCTGTTGTGGCCACATCGATAACCGACGCCTGCCAGACTTTTACCGGCTGGCCATCAATTTCTATCCAGCTCATTGGCCACGGGTTAAAGGCGCGAATGCAGCGTTCTAACTGAGCGGCTGGAAGAGACCAGTCGATACGCGCTTCTTCTTTGCTGAGTTTTTGCGCATGGGTAACCAGCGCTTCATCCTGTACAACCGGTTTCGCGGTACCTGCAGCAAGCTGCTTGAGGGTTTCGATCAGCCCCTGCGGCCCCAGGTTAGCCAGCTTGTCGTACAGCGTTCCGCTGGTGTCTTCGGCCGTGATTGGGCACGCAAGTTTATAGAGCATATCACCCGTATCGAGACCGACATCCATCTGCATGATGGTGACACCGGTCTCGGTATCGCCAGCCCACAGCGAACGCTGAATGGGCGCCGCGCCGCGCCAGCGCGGAAGCAACGAACCGTGAACGTTAATGCAGCCCAGGCGCGGCATATCCAGCACGGCTTTTGGTAGAAGGAGCCCATAGGCTACGACGACCATGACGTCTGCACGCAGATCGGAGACGAGCTGCTGATTTTCCTGCGGACGTAGTGAAGCTGGCTGGAATACCGGTATGCCTTTTTCTTCAGCAAGAACTTTCACCGGGCTGGGCATGAGTTTTTTACCACGACCTGCCGGACGGTCCGGTTGGGTGAAGACGCCAACAACGTTGTGTCCAGAGGACAGCAGCGCGTCGAGATGACGTGCTGCAAAGTCAGGGGTGCCGGCAAAAATAATACGTAGTGAGTCTGACACGTTTATTCTCGTCCTTAAGCTCGAGCATTCAGACGGTCAAGTTTCTCAACTTTTTGACGAATGCGTTGTTGCTTGAGCGGTGACAGGTAATCGATGAACAGCTTACCGACGAGGTGATCCATCTCGTGCTGAATGCAGATGGCCAGCAGACCGTCGGCTTCAAGCTCAAAAGGTTTGCCTTCGCGATCGAGCGCGCGGATTTTCACTTTTTCTGCACGCGGCACTAAAGCACGCTGTTCAGGAATAGAGAGGCAGCCCTCTTCAATGCCTGTTTCTCCGCTTTTTTCCAGCAGCTCAGGGTTAATTAATACCAGCTGCTCTTCACGATTTTCTGATACATCAATAACAATAATTCGCTGGTGAATATCCACCTGCGTTGCGGCCAGACCGATACCTTCTTCAGCATACATCGTCTCGAACATATCATCGACGATACGCTGAATTTCTGCATTTACTTCTTCTACCGGCTTTGCGACTTTGCGAAGGCGCTCGTCCGGAATATGTAACACTTGCAAAACTGACATAGTTATCCAGAGTTGTGTTCAGGAGTTGGAAAGATTATTACCTCTATTCTAGACAAAACCCCCTGCAATTGACAGTCTCGCTGTCCAATCGCAAAGATTGTTAAAGTCGCTTGTGGCAGGGGGATAGGGATGACGCCCAGGGAAATTTGGTTACGTTTGATGAGGGTGAGCAGCCTGTATGGCGAGAGTGCTATCAGTGCCGCCCGTCAGCTATGTGCATCTGCGACGTTAGGTCGAGAAGATTTGCGAGCCTGTGGCTTGAGTCTGGCGCAATCGAAGCATTTCCTCAGCGTTAACCAATGCGAGATAGATGCCACGCTGCAATGGCTGGAGCGACCAAATTGCTATCTACTGACTGCCGAAGATCCGCTTTACCCACCCCAGCTGCGGGCGATTGTCGACTTTCCTTGCGCTCTTTTAGTATGTGGAGACCCTGCGCTACTGAGCAGCCGGCAGCTGTCCGTCATTGGGAGCCGGGCGCATTCATGGTATGGCGCTCGTTGGGGGAAACTCTTTAGCGAAGCTTTAGCACGTTATGGTATTACGATCACGAGCGGCCTGGCCCTTGGCATTGATGGAATTGCTCATCGTGGTGCGCTGGAAGGGAAAGGTAAAACGGTTGCTGTTTTAGGGAATGGCTTAAGAGAGATCTATCCTCGCCGTCATCAGGCGCTAGCGGAGCAGATTACAAACAGCTGCGGAGCCATCATTTCTGAGTTTCCGCTGTTTACCCCGCCCCTGCCGGGCAACTTTCCTCGCCGTAACCGGATTATCAGTGGGCTAAGTGCCGGCGTGTTGGTTATTGAGGCGGCCCTGAAAAGCGGCTCATTAGTGACGGTTCGTTATGCTCTGGAGCAGGGAAGGGATGTGTTTGCCCTGCCAGGGCCGATTGGCAGCCCGGGTTCAGAAGGTCCCCACTGGCTTATCAAGCAGGGCGCGATTCCCGTGACAGCCCCGGAAGACATCGTCGAATACTGGCGGGATGAGCTGCCATATGTTCTTCCTGAACCAGATGACGCAAATAATTGCGGTAATCGGCCTTCTGTAGCATTGCCATTTCCAGAGCTCCTGGCTAACGTAGGAGATGAGGTAACACCTGTTGACGTTGTCGCTGAACGTGCCGGCCAATCTGTGCCAGTAACCGTAGCCCAGCTACTAGAACTGGAGTTAGCAGGCTGGATCGCAGCTGTACCCGGCGGCTATGTCCGATTAAGGAGGGCAAGCCATGTTCGACGTACTGATGTATCTGTTTGAAACTTACATCCATAACGAAGCAGAAATGCGCGTGGATCAGGACAAGCTGACTCGGGATCTGACCGATGCCGGTTTTGAACGAGAAGATATCTATAACGCCCTGATGTGGCTGGAGAAACTGGCTGATTACCAGGAGGGGCTTGTTGCGCCAATGCAGCTTGCTTCTGACCCACTCTCGTTACGAGTCTACACCGACGAGGAGTGCCAGCGTCTTGATGCAAGCTGCCGGGGATTCTTATTATTCCTTGAGCAAATTCAGGTGTTGAACCTCGAAACACGGGAAATGGTGATTGAGCGTGTACTGGCGCTGGATACGGCAGAGTTCGATCTGGAAGATCTCAAATGGGTGATCCTGATGGTGCTGTTCAATATTCCCGGTTGCGAAAATGCCTACCAGCAAATGGAAGAATTACTCTTTGAAGTAAATGAAGGTATGCTGCACTAACTTTTTTGCTGCGACATTAGAATTGTTATGACCAAAACAGCGCTGTTCTCGGTGCGTAAAAACGAACCCTGCCCGCAGTGTGGGGCTGAACTGGTAATACGCTCCGGGAAACACGGGCCTTTTCTCGGCTGCTCGCATTATCCTGACTGTGACTATGTCCGGCCCCTGAAAAATCAGGCGGACGGACATATTGTCAAAGTTCTGGAGGGGCAAACGTGCCCGTCTTGCGGCGCAGTGCTGGTACTACGCCAGGGGCGTTTTGGTATGTTTATCGGTTGTAGCAGCTATCCAGATTGCGAACATACTGAACTTATCGATAAGCCGGATGAAACCGCAATTGCCTGCCCACAGTGCGGGCAAGGGCATTTGGTTCAGCGCCGCTCACGTTTTGGAAAAAACTTCCATTCCTGCGATCGTTACCCCGATTGCCAGTTCGTCATAAACTTCAGGCCAGTGGCGGGCGAGTGTCCAGAGTGTCATTACCCGTTGCTAATCGAAAAGAAAACGGCGCAGGGCGTTAAACGCTTCTGTGCCAGCAAACAATGTGGAAAGCCGATACCGGCGGAATAAATCTGTGAATAATAACCTGCCCTCAGAAGCCATCGTACGTGCTGTGGCGCTTCTGAATAATGAACATGTCATCGCCTATCCAACAGAAGCCGTTTTTGGCGTCGGTTGCGATCCCGATAGCGAAAAGGCCGTCATGAGCCTGCTTGCACTTAAACAGCGTCCCGTTGAAAAGGGGCTGATCCTGATTGCGGCGAACTTCGAGCAACTCAAACCCTATATTGACGATACGCAACTTAGCGATGAGCAGCTGGAGACGATTTTTTCTTGCTGGCCAGGGCCTGTGACATTTGTCTTCCCCGCTTGCGCTTCAACGCCGCGTTGGTTGACGGGGCGCTTCAATTCACTGGCTGTGCGAGTCACGGATCATCCGCTGGTGGTCGAACTGTGTAATGCTTACGGAAAACCGCTGGTTTCAACCAGCGCAAATTTGTCTGGCCAGCCTCCTTGCCGCACGACGGCAGAAGTTTATGCGCAGTTTGGCGCTGATTTCCCGGTCGTTGACGGGGCTACGGGAGGGCGTCAAAACCCATCTGAAATACGTGATGCCTTGACGGGCGAACTCTTCCGCCAGGGGTAACTCATGGAAACTTATGCCGTCTTCGGACACCCTATTGCCCATAGCAAGTCGCCATCTATTCATCGGCTTTTTGCTCAGCAGTTGCAAATTACGCATCCCTATGGCCGTATCCTGGCTCCGCTCGATGATTTCGTTACGACTCTCGATACCTTCTTTAATGAAGGCGGTAAGGGAGCGAACGTCACCGTGCCTTTTAAAGAAGAGGCCTTCGCGCGAGCAGATGAGCTAACCGAACGCGCAGCGCTGGCCGGTGCGGTCAATACGCTTAAACGGTTGGAGGATGGCCGCCTGCTGGGGGACAATACCGATGGTATTGGACTACTGAGCGATCTGGAACGGCTGGGTTTTATTAAACCAGGATTCCGGGTATTGCTTATTGGCGCAGGTGGGGCTTCACGCGGCGTTTTGCTTCCTCTCCTGTCGCTGGATTGTGCCGTGACTATTGTTAATCGTACCTATTCTCGCGCCCATGAACTGGCTACGCTTTTTGCTCATACCGGCAGCGTCCGCGCTTTGGATATAGAAGCATTAGGCGGTCAGGAATTTGATCTCATTATTAATGCGACATCCAGCGGTATTGACGGCGGTGTTCCCGCGATCCCTGTTACCTTAATAAATCCCCATGTCTGTTGTTATGACATGTTTTACCAGAAAGGTAGTACGCCATTTTTATCCTTATGCCAGCAACACGGTGCGACAAAATGCGCTGATGGGTTGGGAATGCTGGTGGCGCAGGCTGCTCATGCGGTGCTGTTGTGGCACGGCGTTCTGCCAGAAATTACGCCAGTCATTGCGGCTTTGCAGAAGGAACTGAATGCATGAACCAGGCAATTCAGTTTCCAGACAGAGAGGTATGGGATGAAGCGCATCAATGTATCGCTTTTCCTGCATTAGTTAACGGCATGCAGCTTACCTGCGCCTTAACGCTAACGGTGCTCAAGAAGCGTTTTGGCGGTGAAGAGCCGGCGCAATGGCTGGCCGCTTTTCGTGAACATCGCTGGGATCTGGAAGATGAAGCCCAGGATCTCATTCTCGACCAGCAAGAAGATGCTCAAGGTTGGATCTGGTTTTCCTGAGCCAGGTAATCACCTTTCCACTTTACATAGTTGTTCGCTGAATATTGTAGCCCGGCAATTTCCGCCTCTGTCAGGGGGCGTATCTGTTTTACCGGGTTACCAAAGTAAAGATAGCCACTCTTGAGACGTTTGTTCTGAGGCACCAGACTGCCAGCCCCAATCATTATATCGTCTTCAACAATCACGCCATCCAACAAAATCGAACCCATACCGACCAGGACCCGGTTACCAATAGTGCAGCCGTGTAGCATCACCTTATGACCGACGGTAACATCATCGCCAATGATAAGTGGATTGCCGTGTGGATTAGATGAAGACTTATGCGTGACATGTAAGACGCTGCCGTCCTGAATGTTAGTGCGGGCGCCTATTTCCACATAGTTCACATCACCGCGAATGGCGACCAGAGGCCAGATACTGACATCGTCAGCGATTCTGACATCGCCGATCACCACGCTGCTGCTGTCGATCATCACGCGTAGGCCCGTTTTAGGGAATAAATCTTTATAACGACGCAAGCTGGTGGTCATGGTTACCTCAATAAAAGAAGGGAGTGCAGAGACTTTGGTTGCTTTTCTGGCCGTCTGCAACCCCTTATTGTGGTAAAAATTGAGCGGATTGAGCAAGAACGCCGCGAAGCGGCTGAAAAAACATCATTTGGAAAAAAAGATCGAAAAAAGGCTTGTGCAAAAAAATGGGATCCCTATAATGCGCTCCCACTGACACGGCAGATGTGAATCACTTCACAAACAACC
>NZ_JBEAFN010000042.1:0-27051 GCF_040061795.1 Klebsiella sp. GN_Kp190 | reverse complement strand
ACCCGCTGATTGGCTCGGCCGGGGTGTCGGCGGTGCCGATGGCGGCCAGGGTGTCAAACAAAGTGGGTCTGGAGTCGGACGCGCAGAACTTCCTGCTGATGCACGCGATGGGCCCGAACGTGGCGGGGGTGATTGGCTCGGCGATTGCTGCCGGGGTGATGCTCAAGTACGTGCTGGCGATGTGAAAACGCATTGTTCCCGGCTCGCGCTGCGCTTAGCCGGGCTACCCGCCCGGACGGGCGCCGCGCCCGCCTCCGGGAAATACCCCAGGCTACGGCGCAGAAGTCCGATCGGGTGGTACGTAAAACGTCGTATTCCTACTGGATGAGTTCTGAAATCAGTAAATCTGTGGGCCGATTCAGCGCCGTCGGCCCCTAAAAAAGAGAAAATGACCTTTTGATGTCAATTCGCCCAATGTTTGCCCGAAAAATCACGCCCTGGTTTGCCCGACGTTCGTTTCAGAACCGCATCTTCCTGTTGATCCTGTTTACCTCGACAATCGTGATGCTGGCCATGTCATGGTATCTCACCAGCATTACGGAGGAACGCCTGCATTACCAGGTGGGACAGCGCGCGCTGATTCAGGCCATGCAGATCTCCGCCATGCCCGAACTGGTTGACGCGGTAGAAAAGCACGATTTACCGCGCATTAAAGAACTTATCGACCCGATGCGATCGTTTTCCGACGCCACCTATATCACCGTCGGTGACGCGAAAGGCCGGCGCCTGTATCACGTGAATCCAGAGGAAATCGGTAAATCGATGGAAGGCGGAGACAGCGACGAGGCGCTGTATAACGCCAAAAGCTACGTGTCGGTGCGTAAAGGATCGCTCGGTTCGTCATTACGCGGCAAGTCGCCGATCCAGGACAGCACCGGGAAGGTGATCGGTATTGTATCGGTGGGCTACACCATCGAACAGTTAGAAAACTGGCTGAGTCTGCAAATCGGATCGCTGATGATCCCGATGGCGATCATGCTGCTTCTGCTGCTCTACTGCGCCCGGCGCTTCTCGCTGCATATCAAAAAACAGATGCTGAATATGGAACCACAGCAGCTCTCACAGCTGCTTATCCAGCAGAGCGTCCTGTTTGAATCGGTCTTTGAGGGGCTGATAGCTATTGACTCCCACTACCGAATTACCGCCATCAATCAAACCGCAAGGAGGCTATTAAACCTGAGCCAGCCGGAAACCATTCTGATTGGCAAAAGCATCAGCAGCGTGATCTCTCAGGAGGCATTCTTCTATGACGCGCCGCAGACAAATAAAAAAGACGAAATCGTCACTTTTAATCAGATTAAAGTGATCGCCAGCCGTATGGCCGTCACGCTTAATAACGAGCCCCAGGGCTGGGTCATTAGCTTTCGCAGTAAAGACGATATCAACACTCTGAGCCTGCAGCTCAGCCAGGTCCAGCAGTACGCGGATAACCTGCGCGCCGTACAGCACGAGCATCGCAATCTGATCTCCACCATTGCCGGGCTGCTGTTTTTAAAACGCTACGATAACGCGCTGGATCTTATTCAGCAGCAGTCTGAGAGCCACCAGAAAGTGCTCGATTTTATTGCCCGCAATTTTAAAGTGAACCACCTTGCCGGGCTGCTGATCGGCAAATATTACCGCGCCAAAGAGCTCGGATTAGAGCTGGTCTTCGATCCCGCCTGTCACGTTGAAACCCTCCCCTCTTCGCTGTCGCATAATGAATGGATCTCGATCGTCGGCAATTTGCTGGATAACGCCTACAACGCCGCCCTACGTCAGCCGGCAGGTTCAAAGCAGATCGAATGCCTGATCAACAGCGAGGGCGGCGAAGCGATCGTCGAGATCGCCGACCAGGGCTGCGGGATTGAGGAATCGCTGCGCGATCGTATTTTTGAGCGCGGCGTGACCAGCAGCGACAGCGGCGATCACGGCATCGGACTCTGGCTGGTTCGCAGCTACGTTGAGCAGGCGGGCGGCAATATCGTCGTCGATGACAACATCCCTTTTGGCACTATTTTTACCCTTTATATCCCCCTGACCCGAGATGAACACCATGGATAGCATCACCACTCTCATCGTTGAAGACGAACCTATGCTGGCGGAAATTCTGGTGGATACCATCAAGCAATTTCCCCAGTTCGAAGTCATTGGCATTGCGGATAAACTGGAAAGCGCAAAAAAGATGCTTCGCCTCTATCAGCCCCAGCTCACCCTGCTGGATAACTTCTTACCCGATGGCAAAGGACTCGATTTGATCCGCCACGCCGTCAATACTCATTATAAAGGGCGCATCATTTTCATCACCGCCGACAACCATATGGATACCATCAGCGAAGCCCTGCGGATGGGCGTTTTTGATTACCTGATTAAACCCGTTCACTATCAGCGCCTGCAGCATACGCTTGAGCGTTTTGCCCGCTATCGCAGCTCTCTTCGCTCAAGCGAGCAGGCAAGCCAGACCCATGTTGACGCCCTGTTCAATATCCAGGCAAAAGAGCACGCGGAAGCCGCAGGCTCTCCGCTGCGGGGTATTGATGAGAGCACCTTTAATCGGGTATTACAGCTCTTTGCCGATCCGGAAACGGTCCATACCGCAGACACCCTGGCCCGTATTCTCGGCAGTAGTAAAACCACCGCCCGCCGCTACCTTGAGCAGGGCGTTAAAAACGATTTCCTTGAGGCTGAAATCAGCTATGGCAAAGTCGGCAGACCGGAGCGGATTTATCACGGTAAACATCCTGCGCATATTTAAGCACCAGGAGATGCCCTGTTGATTGTGCATCTCCTTTCACTCGCTTATTCCACCGTGTAGCTGACAATAATTTGTCCTTTTTTCATCTTCACCTGGGAAATGACGACTTTACCCAGTTCGGACAGGCTGGCCACGTGCGTCCCGCCGCAGGGATAGCTCTGCATGTCGCCGAACCCGACCTTGCGCAGGCCATCGGCAAAAGTAAGCTGACGCGGTAAATTGTCTGCCTGCCAGGCCTCAACTTTTTCCAGCAGCGCGCTGGCCTCGGGCAGCCCGCCATGCGCGCCTGGGGCAAAAATAATACGGCTTTCTCCCGGCCAGTGATGTCCTTTGATCGGCTGCCAGCCCGACAGCTCCCCGGCCTGGGCAAGCGCGTGCCCGGCGGAGTGCAGACGCGCGTGCAGCCGCCGGCTCTCTGGATCGATGCGGATCGTGACCTCGCCGGCCGGCAGCGGCTGTGAAACGATATGCGCCACGCTATCGCCGCGGCTAACCACGCCCTCGACGGCGAGGCCGGCAATCCAGCCACGATCCGCCGGCTGCCCGCCGCCCTGCGGGTGAAACAGCGTGCGATCCAGCTCAATGGCATAGCGGCCATCGGCTTCGCTCAGGCAGTTGACGACTTGCGCAAGGCATTCCTCGGCGTCGCTGGTGTAATAAAGGCGTTCAGTCATGGTTGTCCTCCTCTCTGTCAGGACAGTATATTGATATTGCTGGCGGCGATAATCCCGCCTGACATCAACGCAATTTTGCTCCGGAAGCACAAATGAATCTGAGCCTACTGCCCGACCTCGCCCTGTTCGTACAGATTGTGGAACAGGGCAGCTTCTCCGCCGTCGCACGCCAGGCCGGCGCAACGCCTTCGGCGATCAGCCGCAGCGTCTCGCGCCTGGAGCAGGAGATGGGCTGCAAGCTGCTGCACCGCACCACGCGCAAGCTGCGCCTCAGCGATGCCGGGAAAATGGTGTATGAACATGCGCTGGAGATGCTGGAATCGGCGCGTATGGCCATGGACTCCGCCAGCAGTACCCAGGCGGTGGCGCAGGGCAAGCTCACGCTCAGCGTGCCGAAAGCCGTGGGACGGTTTGCCATTCACCCGCTGATGCTGGAATTTTTTAACCGCTACCCGAAGATCGACGTCTGTCTGCGGCTTGAGGATCGGGTTCTCGATTTTATTGATGACGGCATCGATCTGGCGCTGCGTATCACCCCTACCCCCTCGCCGGGGCTGCACGGTAAGCCTTTGATGACCATCAGCCACGTCATCTGCGCGACGCCCGGCTATCTGGAGCACTATGGAACGCCGCAAACGCCGCAGGATCTGCGCGAACATAGCTGTATCAGCCTTGGCGAGACGCCCGCCGATTCGCGCTGGAAGTTCCGCCGCGGGGAGAAAACGGAAACGATCCAGACCCACGGCCGCTACGCCGCCAACCATACGGCCGTGCGCCTTGATGCCGTGAAGCAGAATCTGGGCATCGGCAGCCTGCCGCTGTTTACCGCCCGTGAGGCGCTGGCGCGCGGCGAGATTGTGCAGGTTTTACCGGAGTGGGAGTTTATCAGCCTCTATTCCGGCCAGCTCTGGCTACTGTGGTCGGGCAATAAGCATATGCCCGCCAGAATGCGGGCGATGATTGATTATCTTAGCGAGAAGATGAAGCCGGCTTCAGGTAGCCCAGCTCTAACGCCGCGATCGAAAACCACGGAATAAGCGGCTATGAATAAAAACGGGGATGCGATATCACCCCCGTTGATTCATCTTGATGATCAATATCGTTTACTGATGGTGGGTTGTTAAGCGTAATTTATTATAATTAATCAGGCTTCCCGCCTTAATTATCTCCCGCTCTGCTGAGGTGAGCCCCTCCATGTAAAGAGAGATCTCTTTAATGGGGCGATCGTGGCCGATCACGAACGCGGTAATCTGACGAAGATCGGTTTCCAGGGCTGACCTGATCCCCGGGATATAGATGAAGTCGCCGACCTCAAACTCCGGCAGCGCCTTCATCTGCAATGGCAGCATTCCCCAGTTAATCACGTTCGAACGATAGCGCTTCGTGGCATACTGCTGGGCAATATTTGCCAGGCCACCAAGGACTCTCTGGCAGCTGGCGGCTTGCTCTCGTGCGGAACCATCGCCGGGTTTGACCGCATAAACCATGCTGCCAATCTCCGTCTGCTCAAGCGTGACATTTTCCTGCCCCGGCAGTTGGCGGATCCGGGAAAAAACCGCCTCAAGCTGCGGATCCAGGCGACAAGGATCGTCCCCCTCGATCCGTAATTTTTCCAGCGCCGCAATCTTCTTACTACGGCCGACATAGCCCGGATCGCGTCGCGAAAGGGTAAACTCAGCCAGCCCTAACGGATTGGAGCGAAATGATGAGGTTTCGCCTGATGGAATCAGTTCATCGGTGGTGGTCACCGGATCCATGATTTTTGAGGTCACGTTTAACAAAATATTGTCCGTCAGCTCACTCATCTCCGGCCAGTCTTTTATATTGGGGCCGTAGATCAGCGATTGCCGGGTCGCTCCTTTAATAAACCCTTGATAAACACGACTCCGATAAGGTGAAGCATCAAATTCATACTGCGGAATGTCTTCCCAGCAATCAAGCGCGGAAGCCGATGTCAGCACGCCCCCATTGGCAGCCGTCGCCGCTATGGAGCGGGCATCCATCAGCGCAACGGCCGACATTTGCCCATTCCCGGGTTTGGACCCTTCCCGGTTGGGAAAATTACGCGTCGTGTGGCGAATGCTCAGTCCATTATGCATGGGCGTGTCGCCTGCGCCGAAGCAGGGGCCGCAAAATGCGGTACGCATAATTGCGCCGGCGCTCAATAACGCGGTGGTCATGCCCTTTTTAGTCAGGTCCATCAACACCGGCTGGGAAGAGGGGTATATCGCGAGAGAGAAAGCGCTATCGCCGCAGGCGTGATTTTTCAAGGCATGAGCCGCTTCGACCACGTTAACATAATTTCCGCCAGCGCAGCCGGCGATGATCCCCTGCTGAATCCGCAGCTTCCCATGTTCGACTTTATCCAGCAGAGAGAGCCTGGCGCGTCCCTGGGAAATGTTATCCGCCGCAATCTCAACCTCGTGCAAAATATCCTGCAAATTCTCATTAAGCGTATCAATTTCATATACGTTGGCAGGGTGAAAAGGCAAGGCGATCATCGGCTTGATGGTGCTTAAATTCACTTCTATGCAGCCATCATAGTAGGCCATCTCTTTTGCTGAGAGCGGACAATAGTCCTGTTCCCTGCCGTGAATACGCAGGTAGTTTTTTGTCTCTTCATCCGTTTGCCAGATGGACGATAAACAGGTGGTCTCCGTGGTCATCACATCTACGCTATTCCTGAAGTCGGTAGACATTGTCGCCACCCCAGGCCCCACAAACTCCATAACTTTATTTTTCACATAACCGCGCTCGAACACCGCGCCAATTATCGCCAGGGCAATATCCTGAGGGCCAACGCCGGGCGAGGGTTTTCCTGTCAAATACACGGCGACAATCTCAGGATAATCAATATCCCAGGTCTCTCCGAGCAGTTGCTTAACCAACTCGCCGCCCCCCTCGCCAACCGCCATGGTCCCTAAAGCGCCATAGCGCGTATGGCTGTCTGAGCCCAGGATCATTTTCCCACCGCCGGCCATCATCTCGCGCATATATTGATGAATAACTGAGATATGGGGCGGGACATAAATGCCGCCATATTTTTGTGCTGAGGACAAACCAAATATATGATCGTCGCTGTTGATAGTGCCGCCGACAGCGCAAAGCGAATTATGGCAATTCGTCAGAACATAGGGTAATGGAAAACGTTCCATTCCCGAGGCCTTAGCAGTCTGGATGATGCCCACAAAAGTAATATCGTGGGAGGCCATTGAATCAAATTTAATTTTTAACTGCTGTTCATTCCCTGAAGTATTATGGGCGGAGAGGATCGACCACGAGATCGTTCCCTTGCGCGCCTCATGCTTCTCTAACGCGACTGACCCCTTATCAGCAGCAATAATACCGTGCTGATGTGATATATAGACTCCATGGTCATACAATTTAATCATCACATATATCCTTAGATGTTGAAAAAACACGCCTGACATTAGCCATTCAGTAAAAATGGCTGACCGCGATTAATAAAATGGGAAGAAAACAGGCAGCAAAATAAAGCTGACAATGACCGATATCAAAATAAGCGGCAATCCAACCTTAACGTAATCGACAAATTTGTAGCCACCCGCGGAAAAAATCATCATATTAGCCGGGGTGCCCACCGGCGTTGCGTAAGCACATGAACAGCCGATAACAATCGCCATTAACACCGCCCGGGGATCGGCGCCCATAGAATGAGCAATAGACAGGCCAATCGGCATTAATAAAGCGGCGGTTGCCGTATTCGACATGAAATTGGTTAACGCGCAGGAGATTATCAATACGGCGCTCAGAAGTAAGAAAGGCGACGCCTGCTGGCCTAATAACGCGATAATTGAGCGCGCCATAATGGCGCCAGCGCCGGTGGTTTCCAGCGCTTTTGCTAATGCCAGAGTGCCGCCGAAGAGGAAAATCGTCTGCGAGTCGATGGCCTGGTAAGCCTGTTTTTCCGTAATAACCCGGGTCACAATCAACGACAATGCGCCAATTGAACCGACGATCGCAATCGGCAAACCCAGCTGTTTTTCGAAAATCATGCCCAGTACGGTCAGGATTAATACCGATAGCGCAATCACCTGCTTATATTTCGGGCATGACTGCGCTTTAATATTATTAACACTTTGAGGCTGGGCCGCATTCGTTTTTGGCAATATGCGATAGCCGATCGTCACAAAATAGAGTATGCCGCAGGCCAGCATTGGAATGCCTAGCTTAGCATATTCAAAAAAACCGAAGCGTTGGCCAACCTGCTCCAGCGCCGACTGCGCGATCAGATTGCCGGGTGAGCCGATCAGCGATAAATTCCCTCCCAGCGCCGAGGCAAAAGCCAGCGGCATAAGCAAGCGCGACCGGGCATATCCTGATTTCATCGCTGCGCCAATCACCACAGGAATGAGGACCGCCGCCGTGCCGGTATTGGATAGCAGCCCGGAAAGCGTTCCGCAAACCAGCATAATGACGACTATCAGCTGCTTTTCTGTCCTGGCGTAGCGTGTAACCATACTACCAATTTTATCCGTCACCCCGGTTTCGAATAAGGCGCCGCCAACCACAAACATAGCCACAAACAAAATCACATTTTGATTAATAAAACCGGCAAAAGCCGTTTTGACATCAAAAACCCCGGTCACCACCAGAGTAATACAAACAATCATGGCCGTTACCGCTAAAGGTATTTTTTCCCAAACAAACATGACAATAGAAAAAACCAATAGCGACAACGTAATCGTAACTGGAGACATAAATATATCGCACCTCACCTTGCTAAAAGGCTATGTTTTCTTAATAAGAGGACTTCCCCCTGGGCATCAGAGGATGCCCGGGCAAACCTTCATCTCCTTAAAGATTATTTAAATTACTCCCCAGGCGATTAACATCTCCCACCACCATACCCCGAGGGTGATTTGCAGAATAAAAGTCAGCAATGCTAATATCCCACCAATAATCCACCATGATTTGATATCATTATAGCCAACGCCAAAAATAACTGGCCCTGCCGCACCGCCGTAGTGGGTTACCATGCCACCATAAGAGTTGCTGAATAATAGCGCGAGCGCGGTGAGCATTATCGGTGCGCCAGAAACATTCGCCAGCATGGCAAAGACCGGTACCATCGCGACAATATAAGCACTACCTGACGCGAAGAAATAACGAACCAATATGCTCAGTGCGACAATCACAATAAAAGCGACATTGCCGTGGCCATCAAAGGAAATATTATTTTTAAGCGCCTCTGCTAGCCATACGAAAAATCCAACCTTAGAGAGCAATGAGCTTAAACCAATAATGCCCCCGTACCAGATGAGCGTATTCCATCCTCCTTTATTCTTAATCACGTCATCCCAGGTGACGATTTTCAATACCAGCATCAGCGCCATTACGCAGATCGCAACGGTAGACTCATTGACCCCCAGGGCGCTGCTGAATACCCAACCGCCGAGCGCAAGAACAAAGAGGCAAGAGAGCATCTTTTCCCGCACCGTCATGGGCCCCAAAGCGTCTATGCCTGTCTGAGCGATCTTTTTATTATCAACCCGCTTTAATTCTGGCGGATACAGCTTGTAGGTAATCAGCGGCGTCAGCAGCAACATAATGATGCCAGGTAGTCCTGCGGCCAGCGCCCATCCTCCCCAGCTCAATTTTATGTGGCAAATATCTTCGATCATTTTCAGCGCAAGGATATTCCCGGCCATGGCGGTGAAGAACATGTAGCTGGTCGTTTTAGTAACCATATAGATGTTCAGCATGAGGTAGTGGCCCACGCGCTTCGCGCTCCGCTCCGGCTCTGACCCTAAGGCGACGGCGACGCTATTGATTATGGGTAAGACGATGCCGCCGGCGCGGGCCGTATTCGACGGCGTGGCGGGCGCCAGAATCAGGTCAAGAAAAGCGGTAACATAGCCAAGGCCCAACGTCGTGCTGCCAATCTTGCCGATAAGAATATAAGCAATTCTTTTACCCAATCCGGTAATCACAAATGCCGCGCTCAGGGTAAATGCAGAAAAGACTAACCAGGTGGTACCTGATGAGTATCCGCTTAATACGCTGGCGGCTTTTATCGAACCGTCACCCAAATTGCCCACAATCACCATTGATGCCGCAACGGCGATCAGCAATACCACGGGTTCAGAAAACGGTTTAATCACTAAACCTACAATCGCTGCCAGATAGATACCGGATAATACCCAGGCAAGTGTTGATAATCCTTCCGGTGCCGGGCATAAACTGATGAGTAACGGTATTGCTATAATAACAAGCAGCTTCCATAATTTATTATTTTGCATTTCCATTCCTTACCTGCACTCAATATTTGAGGATGCTTGTTGAACGTATTCACATGCCTCCCCTCTCCTCTTCTACGGTGGATTGATAGATAATCGGAGGGTGGATATTTATTCGGGGATGTAAACCGTTCCTGAAAGGATTTTCCGCGCGGTACGTATAACCGATGCCCGAATATCCTCCGGGCGCTCAGCTGTATGACTTAAATCGACGTCGATCCCCCCGCTGGGATGTTCGACTGTAATAACGCCATCGCCCGATAGCTTCGTCAGTTCATTCGCAATAGTGCCTGGAATAACACATGCGCTTGCCAGACCGATAGCGCCGGTAATCGCCAGCGATTTATGACAGTTATGCGGCATAAAATAACGTACATTTATCGTTCCGCCGCTTAGCCCCGGAGAAATCAGAACCGGTTTAGGGATAACCATATTGCTCACATCCCCAAACCCCATCGCCTTCCCGGCCTGACGGCGAATAGATTCCAGCGATTTGAGTAAGGCTGTATCCCGATCTAATTCGCTGGCAGATTCATATCCGGTTTTTCCCAGACTCTGGGCCGGGATCACCACCATAGGCATCGCCATATCAATACAGGTCACTCGTACATTATCAAAGACTTCCATACGATTGCCCGTTGGGAAAAGCTGGCCGGATTTTGCGCCCGCGGCATTCAGAAAAGTCAGCGCAACCGGCGCGGCATGGCCTGGAACGCCATCGATTTGCGTATTGCCTTCATAAATAACCTTTCCATCTGGTGTTTGAACGTCAGCGTCAACAAAGGTATTGGTGTTCACATTTCTTATACGCACTCGCGTAACCGGCGACAGCGCCTTAACCAACCCATGTTCAATGGCAAAGCCGCCAACCGCACACAGCATATTGCCGCAGTTTGGCGTCGTATCCACCCGCCGTTCATTGACGATGACCTGAACAAACAGATAATCGATATCCGCTTTGTCGCTAAGGGATTGGCTAATAATGGCCACTTTACTGGTTTGCGGGCTCCCTCCGCCAATACCGTCAATCTCCAGCTCGTGACCGGATCCCATTATGGTTAACAAGCACTCATCACGTTTCTGAATATCCTTGGGTAAATCATCTGCTAATAGAAAGGCACCTTTTGATGTCCCTCCACGCATTAATACACAGGGAATGCTCTTCATAGCATGTTCCTTATCCGCCAGAAATAAATAGAAGAATTGAATAAAATGCCGCGTGAATTTAATTGGTTTTATGTTCTTTAAGGTTTTTATTTACTTAATTAACGGCCAGATAAATCACGCCAGGTATTTTACCAATGCATTCTACTTGCAAGAATTTCGCTGGTTGATAAAATTTTGCCATAAGAGTTATTCCTGCTAAGTATTAATAAAAAAGCATGTCTGCTTAATAATGACTTGTCGTCTACTTAGAACAACGCTTATTAAACCCTACGGAGCAATAATGAAAAATGAACTATCCGGTATGAAAGCTTTCGTCACGGTGGCAGAGCTTGGCTCATTTAGCAAAGCCGCCGAGCAGCTCAGCCTCTCACAGCCGGCACTCACCAAAAAGATAAAAAAAATAGAGAGTCATCTGAATATTACGCTGTTCGAACGAACCACGCGAAAACTTGCGCTTACCCAGGCCGGAAAAATACTTCTCCCCAAGGCCAAAGCGTTGATTTCCAGTCTTGATGCGGCAATATTTAACCTCAACGATTCAACGTCTCAATTACATGATACCGTTACGCTATCTTGCATTCCGACCGCCGTATTTTACTTTTTACCGCGCGCTATCGTGCAATTTAATAAAAACTACCCCAACATCAAAGTACGAATTTATGAACAAGGTATAGAAACGTGCATGAACTCGGTACGAAAAGGCGAAGTTGATTTTGGAATAAACATGAACTTCATCACATATCCAGACATCGATTTTATCCCCCTGGTGAATGAACCTTTTGTTCTGGCCTGTCGGCAAGACCACCCTCTGGCGTGTCGAAAATTAGTCGAATGGCGGGAACTGGTGAGCCAGACCTTAATCGGCGTCAGGAAATCAAGCGGCAACCGACAGTTAATAGAGAAATGCCTGGCGGATAAGCCCTGGCGACTGGATTGGTTTTATGAAGTCAGGCATTTGTCGACCTCGCTCGGCCTTGTCGAAGCCGGACTGGGCGTCTCGGCGCTTCCCTGTCTGGCAATGCCCCATAGCGGCAATAGCACCGTCGTGAGCGTTCCGCTCGTGGAGCCGGTTATCCGGCGGACGCTTGGTATGATCCGCGTAAAGAACAGACCTCTCTCCGCGGCGGCAGAACGATTAGCTTCGCTCTTACTGCTTATGTGGACGGATGAAGCGGGCGCGCTATGGCGCAACGTCGTTGATGCCACTCACAATACCTGAGCGCCTCGCCGGCCGCTTCGTCCCCCGGTTAAGGCGCCAGGGCAATCACCTCGGCCGCCCAGCGCTGAAATCCTTCGACGTCCAGCCCCAGCGCCACCTGAGCATTTGCCGGCTGGCCCAGCCTGCCCTCGATATCAACCACCGTGGTGCCTGAGGTCCATGTGCCCTGGGTTTCTACCGCCACAAAGCACGGTTCAAGGGTAAAGAGCTGCGGGCGAACCAACCACGCAATCGCGCACAGGTCGTGCATACGCAGCCCGCTGCTCATGCTGCCGCTACGGTAGTGGCTAAACAGCGCGTACAGCATTTTCCCGGTCTGATTCAACGTTGGCAGAGTGGCGAGGTAATCCGGCGCCAGCATCGCCTGATTGGTGACGTCCAGCCCGCACATGACGATATCCAGCCCGCTGTTGAACACTTTAGCCGCCGCTTCCGGGTCGATGGCGATGTTAAATTCCGCATTCGGCGTAAAGTTGCCGCGCCCGGCGGAGCCGCCCATGATAACCAGGCGACGGATATTAAAGCGGCATTCGGGATACTGGGTCAGCAGAAGCGCAATGTTGGTTAAAGGGCCGATCGCCACCAGCGTCATCGGCTCCGGGGCGTGCATCAGCGCGTCGCGGATCGCCTGAAACGCCGGTTTCGCCAGCGGCTGGCGGTGATGTTCAACGAAATCGTAGCCTTCCATTCCGGACTCGCCGTGCACCGAGGCGGCGTCGCGCAGAGGGCGAACCAGCGGCATCGACACGCCCTGGGCCAGGGGAACATCGGCGTTCCAGAAATGCAGAAGCTGAAGGGCGTTGCGGGTCGTTTTCTCCACCGACACGTTGCCCGCCACCGTAGTCATCAGCTGCAGATCAAGCTCGGGGGCAAACAGCGCGGCGGCAATCGCCGCGGCGTCATCAATGCCGGGATCGGTATCCAGAATGATAGGTAAGCGCATCGTTTCTCCATAAAAAATGCCAGACGTTAAGTCTGGCATCTTCTCATACTGCGGCGGAAAAGAACTTACTCTACTTCACGGACATCTACGCGCAGCTCTTTCGGCACCTCGAAAACGATGTTCTCTTCGCGGCCTTCCAGCGGCACCGCTTCTCCGCCGCCCAGCTCCTGCAAACGCGAAATCACGTTCTGTACCAGGATATCCGGCGCCGATGCGCCCGCGGTCACGCCGACGCAATCCGCTTCTTTGACCCAGGCTTCCTGGATATCGGTCGCGTCGTCAATCAGATAGGCCGCTTTCCCCATCCGCTGCGCCAGCTCGGCCAGGCGGTTAGAGTTCGAGGAGTTCTTCGACCCCACCACCAGCACCACGTCGGCCTGCCCGGCCAGCGCGCGGACGGCTTCCTGACGGTTAGTCGTGGCGTAGCAGATATCATCTTTACGCGGCCCGACGATTTTCGGGAAACGCTCGCGCAGAGCGTCAATCACGTCGGAGGTATCGTCGACGGAGAGCGTCGTCTGGGTCATAAACGACAGCTTAGCGTCGTTTTTCACGTCCAGCGTCCAGACATCGTCCGGCGATTCCACCAGGTACATCCCCCCCTGCGGGTTGCTGTACTGCCCCATGGTGCCTTCAACTTCCGGGTGACCGGCGTGGCCAATCAGAATGGACTCTTCGCCGCGGCGGCTGGCGCGGGCGACTTCCATATGCACTTTAGTCACCAGCGGGCAGGTGGCGTCAAAAACCGTCAAATCGCGGCTTTTCGCCTCGTTGCGAACGGCCTGAGAGACGCCGTGGGCGGAGAAAATCAGGATGGCGCCGTCCGGCACTTCGCTAATCTGCTCGATAAAAATAGCGCCGCGTTGACGCAGGCTGTCGACAACATAGCGGTTGTGCACGACTTCATGACGCACGTAGATCGGCGCGCCGTATAGCGTCAGCGCGTTTTCAACAATGCTGATAGCGCGGTCAACGCCTGCGCAGAAGCCGCGCGGGTTAGCCAACAGAATCTGCATTTTACCCCTCCAGCGCCGGATCGATCTCCAGCACTTCAACATCAAAATGAACGGTACGCCCGGCCAGCGGATGATTGAAATCAACGGTGATCGAATCGCCGTTCACTTCGCGGATCACGCCGGGCATTTCGCTGCCATCCATTGCGGTAAAGAGCATAATCGCGCCGACTTCCGGCTCGCCCGCGTCGATAAACTCCCGGCGCGAGAAATATTGAATCAGGTCCGGGCTCGGTACGCCAAACGCGGCGTCCGGCTCCAGCGAAAAGGTGGTTTTATCCCCTTCTTTCAGCCCCAGCAGATGCTGTTCAAGACCTTCAGAAAGCGAGGTATCGCCCAGGCGAAAGAGCGCGGGTTTACCGTTATTGCGGGTTGACTCTGCGGTGGAGCCATCGTCGAGCTTTAAGGTGAAGTGCACCAGCACCGCACTGTTGCTCTGTACTGATTTAGACATGCAGGTTGCTCACTTGTTTTGCCCGGCGGCAGCGCCGCCGGGCGAGTTTTGTTACGCCTGTTTCTTCGCAGCCGCGTTCGGTAAAAAGCCTTCCAGCACAATCAGCGCCGCGCCGATACAGATAGCGGTATCGGCGAGGTTGAAGGTGGCGAAGTGCCAGTTCCCGACGTAGAAATCGATCATATCGACGACAAAACCATGCCACAGCCTGTCGAATAAATTCCCCAGCGCGCCGCCAATAATCAGGGCGTAGGCAATATTATTCAGCTTTTGCGTCGCCTTAGAACGATACATCAGCACCGCAAGGATCACGCAGATACCGATAGCGATACCGGCGAAGAACCAGCGCTGCCAGCCGCCGCTGTCGGCGAGGAAGCTAAAAGCCGCGCCATAGTTGCGCGCATAGTGCAGATTAAGCGATGGGAACAGCGACACCGTATCCCCCAGAGCGAAGTTCTGGAGGATCAGGAATTTACTGCCTAAATCGATAATCAGCACGGCTACGACGACCCACAGCCAGCGTAGCCCCGTTGAACAAATCGGTTTACTCATCAGGCAAACTTACGTTTTTCGCCGTCACCGGCGATGTTGCTGACACAGCGTCCGCAGATATCCGCGTGTTCCGCCACCTTGCCGATATCCGTGGTGTAATGCCAGCAGCGCGGGCACTTGTCACCTTCGGCTTTACTCAGCACGACTTTCAGACCTTTGAGCAGTTCACTCTGCCAGGCGTCGGCCGGAGCCTGCGCATAATCGGCAACGTTCGCCCCTGAGGTCAACAGGACAAATCGCAATTCATCGCCCAGCGCGTTCAGCTTCGCCGCGAGATCGGCATCGGCGTACAGCATTACCGCCGCTTCCAGAGAGCCGCCCACCTGCTTGTCCGTACGAGCCTGTTCGATAACCTTGTTGACTTCGCCACGCACCTTCAGCAGCGCGTCCCAGAAGCCGTCGTTCATCGCTTCGTCAGCGTCCAGGCCAAACAGGCCGGTATACCATTCGCCGGTAAAGACGTATTTCTCGCGGTCGCCCGGCAGGTAACCCCAGATTTCGTCAGCGGTGAAGGACATGATCGGCGCCATCCAGCGCACCAGCGCCTCGGCAATATGGTACAGCGCGGTCTGGCAGCTACGACGCGCGATGCTGTCAGCCTTGGTGGTGTACTGGCGATCTTTAATGATATCGAGCCAGAACGAGCCCATTTCGATGGAGCAGAAGCGCATCAGGCGCTGCACCACTTCGTGGAAGTCATAGGATTCGTAGGCTTTGACGATATCGTCCTGCGCCGCTTGCGCGCAGCCTACTGCCCAGCGGTCCAGCACGACCATCTCTTCCGGTTTCACCATATCTTTTGCCGGATCGAAACCGTTGAGGTTCGCCAGCAGGAAGCGCGCGGTGTTACGGATACGACGATAGCTGTCAGCGGCGCGTTTGAGGATCTCGTCAGAGACCGCCATTTCGCCGGTGTAATCGGTGGAAGCCACCCACAGGCGCAGAATATCCGCGCCCAGCTTGTTCATCACGTCCTGCGGAGAAACGGTGTTGCCGATAGACTTGGACATCTTGCGGCCCTGGCCATCAACGGTAAAGCCGTGGGTCAGTACCTGGCGGTAAGGCGCTTTGCCCTTCATCGCGGTAGAGATCATCAGGGATGACATAAACCAGCCGCGGTGCTGGTCGGAGCCTTCCAGATACATATCGGCGGCGTGACCGGCGAACTCCGGACGCACGTCAACGACGGAAGAGTGGGTCGAACCGGAGTCAAACCAGACGTCCAGCGTATCCGGCACCTTCTCGTAGCTATCCGCATCGGCGCCGAGGATGTCGCGGGAATCGAGATCCCACCACGCCTGGATGCCGTCGACTTCTACGCGTTTCGCCACTTCTTCCATCAGTTCCAGCGTGCGCGGATGCAGCTCTTGCGTCTCTTTATGCACGAACAGCGACATCGGTACGCCCCAGGTGCGCTGACGGGAGATACACCAGTCAGGACGGTTGGCGACCATCGATTCGATACGCGCCTGGCCCCAGTCCGGGATCCACTGCACGCCTTTGATTTCGGAAAGCGACTGTTTGCGCAGACCTTTTTGATCCATGCTCACGAACCACTGCGGCGTGGCGCGGAAGATGATCGGCGTTTTGTGACGCCAGCAGCACGGGTAGCTGTGCTGCATTTTTTCAACGTGCAGCAGCGCGCCTTTTTCTGACAGCAGCGCAACGACAACATCGTTGGCTTTAAAGACGTTTACGCCGTCCAGCGTTGGATAGGTTCCCTGCAGATAGGCGCCGTCCGGGCCAACCGGGTTCGCCACTTCCAGGCCATATTTTTGACCGATAACATAGTCATCCGGACCGTGACCTGGCGCGGTATGCACCGCACCGGTACCCGCGTCCAGCGTGACGTGATCGCCCAGGATCGCCGGGACGTCAAAATCGAGGAACGGGTGCTTAAAGCGCATCAGCTCCAGCTCGGCGCCGTTCACCACCGCCAGGATGGTGTAATCAGCAATGCCGGCGCGCTTCATCACGCTGTCGACCAGGTCTTTTGCCAGGATCAGCGCCTGACCGTCAACCTGCACCAGCGCATAGTCAAACTCCGGGGAGAGCGAGATGGCGCGGTTCGCCGGCAGGGTCCACGGGGTGGTAGTCCAGATAACCAGAGAAACCGGGCCGTTGACGTCGGCCACGCCAAATTTCGCCAGCACCGCCGCTTTATCGGCCGCGTGGAACGCCACGTCGATGGACGGAGAGGTTTTGTCGTAATACTCAACTTCCGCTTCCGCCAGCGCGGAACGGCAGTCTACGCACCAGTGCACCGGCTTAGCGCCTTTGTGCAGGTGGCCGTTGCCGATGATTTTACCCAGCGCGCGGATGATGTTGGCTTCGGTTTTGAAGTCCATGGTCAGGTACGGATGCGACCAGTCGCCCAGCACGCCCAGACGGATAAAGTCTTTACGCTGTCCGTCAACCTGGGTGGCGGCGTATTCACGGCACTTAGCGCGGAACTCGGCGGCGGTGAATTTCTCACCCGGCTTGCCGTACTCCTGCTCCACTTTCAGCTCGATCGGCAGACCGTGGCAGTCCCAGCCCGGTACGTACGGAGAGTCATAGCCCGCCAGCCCTTTGGACTTAACGATAATGTCTTTCAGAATCTTGTTAACCGAGTGACCAATATGAATGCTGCCATTCGCATAAGGAGGGCCATCATGCAGAATGAAGGTTTTTTTGCCTTTTTTGGCTGCACGAATGATGCCGTACAGGTCATCATCGGTCCAACGCGCCAGCATTCCCGGTTCACGCTTGGCGAGGTCGCCGCGCATCGGGAACCCTGTTTCCGGCAAATTCAGGGTCGATTTATAGTCACTCATCAGATTCTCGGTTCCGTATTTCGGTTTGATAAACACCGTCAGGGTTATGCCTGGCCGGTTAGCCCAAAGAAGTCGCGGGCCGTTAACTCATCACGTGCGATTTGCGTTTTCAGCTCATCAAGCGACGCAAATCGCTGCTCGTTACGTATTTTTTTACGCAGTATTACATCTATATGGCGACCGTAGAGGTCCATTACAACATCCAGGAGATGAACTTCCAGCTGCTGACGCACGCCGGAGACCGTTGGACGAGTACCAATGTTGGCGACGCCCATAAAAGGTTTGTCGCCAAGCCCTGTCACTTCTACCGCATAGACCCCTTTTACCGGGGAAACCTGACGGCGCAGCGGTAAATTCGCCGTCGGGAAGCCTATTGTGCGCCCAAGTTCATCGCCGTGCACGACGCGACCGGAGATAGTAAACGGATGCCCCAGCAGCGTCTCCGCGAGGGGCAGATCGTCGTCCGCCAGCGCCTGACGTACCGCCGTGCTGCTGATGCGCACGCCGCCTTCACAGAAGGTTTGAGTGCTGGTGACGTCAAAGCCGAACTCCACGCCGGCTTTTTGCAGTAACAAGAAATCCCCCTGGCGACCGGCGCCAAAGCGGAAATCATCGCCAACGGCGAGGAACTGGACGCCCAGCTGGCGCACCAGCAGTTCGCTGATAAAGTCCTGGGCGGTCAATGCCGCAAAGCGCCGATCGAAGCGTACGCACAGTACGTAATCGACGCCGCTTTCGGCCAGATAATTCAGCTTCTCACGCAGGCGCGTTAAACGCGCGGGCGCTTTATCGGCGGCAAAAAGCTCAAGCGGCTGTGGTTCAAAAATCATCACCACCACCGGTAAGCCACGCTGGCGACCTTCTGCGCGCAAACGCTGCAATAATGCCTGGTGCCCGCGATGCACGCCGTCAAAATTTCCAATGGTCAGCACACACCCGTGCGGGGCCTGACTGAGATTATGTATGCCGCGTATCAGCTTCATGTCTGGCTCAAAACAGTGAAAATCGTCCGAGTATACCTTGTACAACTGGCGACGTTAACCAGCGATTGCACCTCTTCACCGAAAGATCCCGGGAATTCATTCACTCAGCGCGAGATTGCGGGAAAATCTCTCCGGGGTCGTCGATTTTTATGGTCGAAAGGCTGTATTCGCCTGCAACAAGCTGGTAGAATCTTGCGCCATCACTACGTAATAAAGCGTTGTTAGTTTAAACGACGCTTATTTGCACAAATCCATTGACAAAAGAAGGCTAAACGGGCATTCTCCTCGGCCTTTGAATTGTCCATATAGAACACATTTGGGAGTTGGACCTTGGCTAATATCAAATCAGCTAAGAAGCGCGCCGTTCAGTCTGAAAAGGCCCGCAAGCACAACGCTAGCCGTCGCTCTATGATGCGTACTTTCATCAAGAAAGTATACGCAGCTATTGAAGCTGGCGACAAAGCTACTGCACTGAAAGCATTTAACGAAATGCAACCAATCGTGGACCGTCAGGCTGCTAAAGGTCTGATCCACAAAAACAAAGCTGCGCGTCATAAAGCAAACCTGACCGCTCAGATCAACAAACTGGCTTAATCGCCTGCTTGTTGTCGCTTTGTAAAAAAACCCGCGAAAGCGGGTTTTTTTATGCCTGTCGTTTATCACGTAATACGTCACGACTCGCGTTCTGGTTATCGCAGCCAGCTCATGCTTCCGCATGAACTGGTGCGGCAAGAAACCGTTCTGGCCTATGCCTGAGGCGGCGTAAAGAGCGCCGAATAGTCGCGATGACAAATACGCTGCACCGCCGGATGCTGGATCATTCGTTCGGCAAAGATGGCGTGATACTCCTCCATGACGTTGTCCATGCGTCCGATCTCGACTATCGACTCATCGCTATAGAAATCATGCGCATAGAGCGTCGGTGCGACAAATATCGCATTGTGCGCCGCGCCGAAGGCCTTCATCAACGCCGCATCATCAAACTCGCCCAGAATTTCCACCTGCAAACCCTGCGAGTTAAACCAGTTCAGCAGCTTGCGCCCTAACATGGAACGGCGGCCGGGAATCAGCAGTCGACGTTCTTCCAGACAGCCGGGAAACGGTTTTTCCGGCGGCGGATTCATGCACCAGAAGCTCACGCTGCACTCGCCGATTTTCACCGAAAACAGCCCTTCCTGCTGGGTGGAATCGATGGGGCAGTCGGAGATAATCATATCGAGTTTATGCTGGCTTAGCTGCTCCAGCAGCATTTCGTGGGTCGACTCGAAGCAGCGTAAATGGATCTGTTCATTCTCGACGACCGCGGCATCCAGTACGCCGCTCACCAACCTTTTCGACAGCGCGTCCGCAACGCCAACATCAAACAGCAGATTCGACTCTTTACGGTAGTTAACGATGTCGAGCATCTCCTGGCTCAGCGTAAACATGCGATCCGCATAGCGGAACACCAGTTCACCTAATTCGCTAGGCTCCAGCCCCCTTCCTTTGCGCTTGAACAATTTCCCCTGCAGGCGTTCTTCCAGCGCCTTTATTTGCCCGGTAATGGTCTGCGGCGTCAGGAACAGCGCTTCCGCCGCGCCAACAACGGAGCCCTCTTTGTAGACATGCCAGAAGTAGTACAGGTGGTTGTAGTTGATATGCGACATGCTTCTCTCCCTGATAATGTCCAGGAGAGCCGTAGCGGCTCTCCGTGAGATGTTAAGCCGCGTAGCCCGAATCCGTTACGCGCTTACGCAATATTATGTATCCCGTGACGGCCGATAATATCGATCCAATCAGGATGCCAAGCTTGGCCCAGTTGATCAATCCGGGGTCGACGCTACCGAAGGCCAGGGTGGCAATAAAAATCGACATTGTGAAGCCAATCCCACACAGGATGCCGACAGCCATAATTTGCTTACAGGTAGTTCCTTCGGGTAACGAAGCCCATTTCAGCTTCAGCGCCAGCCAGCAGAAGACGCTAATACCCAACGGCTTACCGATAAACAGCCCGGCAATAATACCCAACGGCAGCAGTGAGGTCAGCCCTTCGACCGTGACGCCCTGCAAAGAAACGCCCGCGTTAGCGAAGGCGAACAGGGGCAGGATCAGGAATGCCACCCACGGATGCAGCACGTGCTCAAGCTGCTTCGCCGGCGATTTGCCGTTCTGCTCTTTTAGCGGGATCATAAAGCCGACAATGACCCCAGCCAGCGTTGCGTGAACCCCCGACTTAAGAACCGCGGTCCAGAGTATGGCGCCCACCAGAATATAGATCCCGGTACGCCGTACGCCGCACAGATTTAACCCCGCCAGCACAGCAATGGCTCCGGCAGCGACAACCAATGAGACGACGGAAAGATCGTGCGTATAGAACAGCGCAATAATAATAATGGCGCCCAGATCGTCGATAATGGCCAGCGCCATCAGGAAAATCTTCAGCGCGGCGGGCACCCGATTCCCCAGCAGCGCCAGTACGCCCAGCGCGAAGGCAATATCGGTGGCGGCCGGAATTGCCCACCCTTCTCTGGCAATCGAATCCTGGCCGTTAAACGCCAGGTAGACCAGCGCCGGCACCACCATGCCGCCCAACGCCGCGACCACCGGAAACACCGCCTGGCGACGGCTGGCCAATGCCCCCTGATTCATTTCACGCTTCACTTCCAGACCGATAAGCAGGAAAAATACCGCCATCAGCGCGTCGTTAATCCACAACAGCATGTTCTTGTTGATCTCTAACGCACCTACGCGCAGCTGGACGGGCGTTTCCAGAAAAGAGCGATACAGGCCGCTGGTCATGCCGGTATTGGCTAATAACATGGCCATGATGGCGGCCAGGATTAAGATAATGCCCCCGGAAGCATCGCTCTGAAAAAAACGCTGCAGATGTTTCACTTTTACCTCACCTTATCCGCAAACAACTCGATAAAAGTATAATACATATGCGGAAACCTCGAAAAAATCAGTTTTAAATTGCCATTAGACTCGATTTTTACGAATTAACCCTCGTTAAGAGATTGGCCGTCCGATCGTCAGTGGGGGCGCTGCGTTGTCCGGACAGGAAGTCAGAGGTACGCCAGCTCCATCCTCAACGGACCATAAGGAAAGGATCCGTATCGCCATCTTCAAGGTTATGCGTATTAGCTTAGCGTGAATGGGATGAAGCATGAGCGATTGCCGCGATCGTCGACGCTTTTTATGCCCCATAAGATATTTAAAAACTATACCAATGGGAAATCTCTCTTTACGTCATTAGCATGATTGACAGGATAATCAATATATGAATATCTCGACGATTGCTGTACCAAGAAAGTTTAAAAGGTGACTACTAATCTAATAAACACCTTTGCCCTGAAAAGTATTAAAAAGCCGTGGGTAATTTTTTCATATCTATTAAACGGCCGCCATCAATAGTTATATAGCCGCCTTTTTTCAGTTCAGAGAGAAGCTTCATGGTACGGCTACGGGATATTCCTGTTCGGCGTTGAATGAAGTTAAGCACATTAATACTTTGTCGATATTCGCTGGCATAAGCCCAAAGCTCGATTAATAACGATCTCACCTTCAGATAAGAGTCCACGCCAACCAGTTCACGATCGCGTACGCTCATGACCATCAGACGATAGGCAAGTATTCGTGCGACATCGTGCCACAGATCGCACTCATCAACAGTCTTGATAAAGTCGGGCAGAGACACTGCGCGCCCGCTGCACTTCGTTTCCGCTATCAGAAAGTGTTCTGGCCGGGTCGGAACATTGTAAGTCACCCCATAACTATCGACTAATCCGATAATGGCGGGAGCAAAAGAGGAATTAACATGAAGTCCGCTGCCACAGCGGCAAAACGAAAATATACCGGACTCCAGCAGCACAATTTTATTTTCCCCGTCTGAATTCAGTAAAAACTCATCTCCGGGAGCCAAATTAAAAGGTTTACCGAAGGGCCATAGCGAGGCGAAGAGTGCATCAAGCGCTGCATGCGGTTTAGCCTGTTGGGAAAAAAGATAGGAATGCAGGGTATTCCCATTATCATTTTCAGCAACGTCTAATTTCATTTTTCATTATTACCATAATCATAGATTACCCCAAGATATACTTAACGGAGGTTATCTTCAATTCATTATAAACATCCTCCCGGAAGTATATTTTTAGCCGCAAGCACGAAAACGCAATACTTAGCACAAAGCGCAAATTCTTAATATAAACTTCAACAACCACAAATAAATCGCAAAACAAAAAATTAACATAACAATAAAATAACTACTGAAACTATCTCTCACGAAATAAAAATACACTAAAAAATAGTGATTCAGAAATTAAATATTCTGAATCACTATGAACAGCGATGCATTTTTCAGGCGCTATGGCGGGGTAAATGCGACATTAACTGAAATAGGCCGGTGCGGTATAATACTCAACCATTTTATCTGCAAGCCAACCGCCATCTTCACCATTAGAGTGAATGGTGGTTATGCTTACCGTCGAGCCGCCGCCCCACAGTACTGAGAAAACATGGTAGTCGGGTAGATTCAATGCCTGCATTTGCCCCCAGTCGTAACCCTTATCCTGGCGTAAAAAGTCACCGACGGTCGCCGCGCCGTAAGTTGCGCTATTCACCGTCGTATTGAGCAGATCTGACGCGATGGTATCGAGATCGCAGCCAATACGCGCATCGCCCATGAAGAAGCTTCCGCCCGATGCGTAATGCGCGGCGGCAATTTTACTGTTGCCTTCATCCACGGTTGGCATATGGCCGCCCGGAATTTGCCACAGCATTGCCGGTTTACGCAGCGCTTTAGCCGCGTGTTTTACCATCCCCAGATAATTAAACCAGCAGGTCGCGTTCCAGGCATAGTGCGCTAATGCATCAGGGCTAAAGCAATCGCGCTCAAATTTATCAAAGGCGATAAAGTCTGGCGCATACTCACCGCTATAGACACCCAGCTCATTGATAAAGTTGGCGATAGCGGTCCCCTGCGCGGCCGGATCGGCGTTCGGCCTGAGTACCCAATCTGCCGTTCCTGTCGCCCATACGTTTGTCTGCCAGCCGAATGCCACATCCGGCGCGAACTGCCGCACAAGGTAGTTGATCGCCTGGACATAACCGTAGAGATCGTTAGAGAAAGTCGGCAACACCGGCGCGCTGAATCCCGGAAGCGCAGGCAAAGCGTTAATCGCGGCCGCCAGTTGGACATTAACCTGCATGCTATTCGCTTGACGCACCGCAGCGTAGCCATACGGCTCCTGCTGCATCGCGCCAAGAAAATCGGGGTTCAGCACAAAGGTGGCAGGAACCGGATGCTCGTCATCCTTCCAGGATTGCGCCGCGAGACACTGGGTGATGAAGTTGCCAAAATGGTTACGCAACCGCTGAGCGTCCTGGAGATCGGCGAGCGCGCTGCCGCCGCTGGCATTGGCGGTATACACCACCATGACCGGCATTACGCAACGGCCCGCCTCTTTTTCAATCTCACGTACCAGAGGAACGGTTTTGTGAATCGGGAGCGAATCATAATCAAGAAAGCCGTCGCCGTTTTTATCCACTTCCGCAGCCGGGACGGGGTCACCGCCGCCATCAAAACCATCGTATTTAAACAGGGCGCTGAAGGGGACGTCGCGGTATAGCGATACGGTGTCCGCCGCATTCACCGTCACGCCACCGTGGGCGAGATAGTTTGGCCAGCCTTTAACCTGCAAGGGAACGCCCTGAACAAACTCCAGGGTGATATGGTTGACGCTTTGCAACAGCCGCAGCGGCGCGTCCGGTTCACAGCGCCACGGCGTCCCGGAGAGATAAACCTCTGGCGCCTCAACGCTGTACTGGCCAGGAGCCATAGGCATCGCCAGCGTTTGCAGATGGGGAGTGCTCTCCAGCATCAGAGTATATTGATATTGCCCATAGCAGAACCGATAGCGCTGGGGCGAAACGCCCTCAGGCAAGCCCAGTATAGTGGCCTGAACCTCAACAAAATCATGGCTATCAACCTCCGTCTGCCGGAAACCGACGAGGACCTCTTTCGCCACCCCTTGTTCAGGGGTAAAAATAGTCGGCTGGGCGGGAGTCGTCACCATCTGGTTATTGATAACCGCAGGTTGCAAACCCATCTGATAGCGGTGCCCCGCGGTAAGCCGGGTCACCAGCTGCATTTGATTGACGGGCATTGTCAGGGTTCTTTCGCAGACGCCAGATTCCGTCCACAGCTCAACCACCATTTCCGCGCCGATGAACTCAGGGGCATCGACAGTCAGGCGTACCGAAGCCAACGGTACTGGCGATTGATACGCAACCCGGCAGGTCTGGGCGTCATGGCCGGAAACAAGCTTAAGCGGATACGTCGATTCAACAGGCGCGATCCGCATATCATCATTGCACAGCTCCAGCACGGTGATAGCGTAATCGCCGGCGCTAAGATCGCCGATGACTAAAGCCTGTCCCCACTCGCCGGCAAAGCGTTGTGATGTTGCGTCTGGATAGCGCAGATCGATGGTCGGCTTGAGGGTTGTGCTTTACGCCAACGGTGGAAACTGAATTTCAATCGTCCCCTGACGGCCAGGATCGTGCGCCAGGGTTGCGGTTAAGCCGCTCATCGTGACCGGAGTTTGGGTCGCGGAAAGAAAGAACTGCAGCTCGGCGCTGGCCCCGGCCGTCAGCCAGAACTCGCCATCATGATGAAGGGTAATCGTATTTTTCTCGATGGGCCAACCGCCGTCGCTGCCCAGCGTCACGGGCTTATTGCCGAGCAAAGAACCGCTGAACGGGCTGTAAGGATCGGGATGCCCGCTGGCGGTAAACTCCAGCTTAAGTTGATTAAGATCGATAGAGTGGGAATAGAGATTGGTCAGCGTCAGGGTGACGCGCTGATACCAGCTGGTCGTACTCAGCTGGCTTGCCGCAATAACCATCCCTTCCTCTTCCTCAACCGCATCATCACCCTGCTCTTGAGGTTCCGGAGCAACCTCATCCGTTTCCTCATCAGCAGGGATATTGTCTTCAGGTTCGGGCTTCAGGCTATCAGTATCATCATCGGCGGGAACTTCAGGTTCTGGCTCAACCTCATCTGCAGCGTCATCCGTTGTCTCGTCTTGTGCCGAAGAGGCCAGAGTTAATGTGAAGGTCGAGAGTTTTACCGGAACCTGAGTGGCGGCAAAACTGAAGAATAACGTACCGCTTTCGCCCGGCTGCAGTAACAGCTGCCGGCTGTTATTAATAATGATTTCATTGACGTCAACGGTCCCCTGTGATTTACCGCTTAACGTAAGAGGCATGTCCCCTTTGAGGGTACCGCCAAAATTTCCCCACGGATCCTGATGGCCGGACCCGGTAAAGCTAATGACCGCATGATTCATATCCACGGCACGGTTATTTTCATTGGTGATGGTTAACGTGATTTTTTGATACCAGCTATTCACATCGATCTGGCTGTTTTTAATCGAGACCGTCATTGACAACACTCCTCGTTCCCTGGTGGAAAAAGCCCCGGTTTTCCGGGGCTTGTATTGTTGAACTCAATCCTTTTCCTTTAATGAAAAGGATTAGTAAGCACCAAGGTCAGTCCACGCCTGGCCCGCAGCGCAGTTCAGATCCGGCTGGTCGCCCTGAGACCACCATTTCACCTGGTAGTTATGGCCTTTCCAGCTTACCGTTTCGAATGATCCCCAGTTCCCACCGTACACGGTAGCAGCATCCCACAGCGGGTAAGGCGTAGTCGCGTCATCCCCGGAAGTCTCATCTTCTGCCGGCGTGGTATCTTCTTCCGGCTCTACTGGCACAACGCTATCTTCCTCTTCCGGCTCAGGCTGAATCTGAGACGCAGCCGGAACGGCGACCAGCACGAAACGCTGCTGGGTAGAAGGCTCACCCCAGACATCCCGGACAAACAGGGTGAACTGGAAGTTGGTTTTAACGGAAACGTCCGGAACGACGAACTCGATCACGGGAACGGTTTTGTCAGCCACGGTGATTTCAGACGGAACCCCCCAGCTGAAGGTGATATCGTCTTTATCTTCGTCAGAGGATCCTTCACCGGAAAGCTGTACGGTAGAGCCGCCGACGACGCGCAGTTCAACGGCGGCTTTCGGCGCGTGGTTCACGTCGGTAGTCGCATCTTCTTCATCTGGTTCATCCGCCGGGTCGACGTTGATGCCTTCGAAATAGAACGGCTCCATATCGATAACTTCAGACGCTATTTCATAGCCCAGACCTTCACGGGCGGCGTTAACCAGCACGCCGTTGTCCTGGTCGATTGTCCAGGTGAACA
>NZ_JBEAFN010000041.1:0-28070 GCF_040061795.1 Klebsiella sp. GN_Kp190 | reverse complement strand
GCAAGCGTACTTTTTTCCCGGGTCGCGGCGTAAACGCCTTACCCGGGCTACCGGTCCGCGGGCGTTGATGAACCTGTAGCCGGAAGTTCGGCCAGGGGGAGCAAGTGTGCTTTTTCCCGGGTCGCGGCGTAAACGCCTTACCCGGGCTACCGGTCTGCGGGCGTTGATGAACCTGTAGCCCGGCTAAGCGTAGCGCAAGCCGGGAAAATTTCCGTTTTGCAGGTGTTTGTTAAGCTGAGGCTCCCTCAGTCCGCGGGGCACACTACGCCAAATCTTCCCCATTGCTGGCAATCACCTTCTTATACCACCAGAACGACTTTTTGCGTTTTCGCGCCAGCGTGCCGCGTCCGGCATCGTCGCGGTCGACGTAGACAAAGCCGTAGCGCTTGCTCATCTCGCCGGTGGAGGCGGACACCAGATCGATACAGCCCCAGCTGGTGTAGCCCATCACCGGAATGCCATCCTCGATGGCGTCACCCATCGCTTTAATATGCTCGCGCAGATAGCTGATGCGATAGTCGTCATTAATCTCGCCGTTAGCGTCAATCTCATCCCGCGCGCCGAGACCGTTTTCCACGAGGAACAGCGGTTTCTGGTAGCGGTCATACATCATATTCATGGTGATGCGCAGGCCGAGCGGGTCGATGCCCCAGCCCCATTCGCTGGCCTGAATATGCGGGTTCTTCAGCGATTTAACGATATTGGCGGCGCTGGTGTTGCCGGCGTTCATCTCCGCCGACGCGCAGCGTGAAGCGTAGTAGCTGAAGGAGACGAAATCGACGGTATGGCGCAGGATCTCATCATCGCCCGCTTCTTTGGCGATGGTCACGCCTTTCTCGCGGAATACCCGCGCCGCCCATACCGGATACGCGCCGCGCGCCTGGACATCGATAAAGAACAGGTTCTCGCGATCTTTCTCCAGCGCCATCCACACGTCTTCCGGCTTACAGGAGTAGGGGTAGAAGTTGCCGCCCGCCAGCATACAGCCGACCTGATTTTGCGGATTCACCTCGTGGGCGATTTTGGTCGCTAAGGCGCTGGCGACCAGTTCGTGATGGGCGGCCTGGTATTTCACCTGCTCCTGATTTTCCCCCTCTTCAAACACCAGACCGGCGCCGGAGAACGGGCTGTGCAGCATGATGTTGATTTCATTGAAGGTAAGCCAGTATTTCACCAAGCCATCAAAGGCTTCAAAGCAGGTGCGGGCGTAGCGGGTGAAGAACTCCACCATTTTTCGATTGCGCCAGGAGCCGTACTCGGTGACCAGGTGCATCGGCACGTCGAAATGGCACAGCGTCACCAGCGGCTCGATGCGGTGCTTTTTGCACTCCTCGAACAGCGAGCGATAAAAGGCGATCCCTTCCGGGTTCGGTTCCAGCTCATCGCCCTTAGGAAACAGACGGCTCCAGGCGATAGAGGTGCGGAAGACGCTAAAGCCCATCTCCGCCATCAGGGCGATATCTTCTTTATAACGATGATAAAAATCGATCGCCTCGTGGCTCGGGTAGAACTCATCGTCGCGCAGCGCGAAGCGTTTCTCCTGCCCCAGCTTGACCGCCAGGCGGTGCGCGCCGTGGGGAATCATATCGACGGTGGTCAGCCCTTTGCCACCCTCCAGATATGCCCCTTCGGACTGGTTGGCGGCCAGTGCGCCGCCCCATAAAAATCCCTGTGGAAAAGTCGCCATGCGTTACCTCGTTAACAAAATGGTGTTCAGGCGTGAGAAGCCTGGGTGCCGGCCTGGCGCTGTCTGGCGTCGGCGGCGGCTTCTTCTTGCGGAATATCTTCAAAGCCAAGCATCAGCGTCAGGACAAACGACAGCACTACCGCCAGCGCCATGACGCCGAAGACCCAGACGATGGTCATCGGATTGGCCGGGTCGAAAAACTGGACGCTGGTAAACAGCCCCGGCGCCGCCATTGAGTGGCTGGCGAGCCCGGCAATACCGGCCACCGCGCCGCAGATAAAGCCGCTGATCAGGCTGGCGATCAGCGGTCGCTTCAGCCGCACCGCCACGCCGTACAGCGCCGGTTCGGAAATCCCCGCCAGAATCGCGGAAGCCGCGGCCGCCAGCGCCGTCTGGCGCAGCTCCGGGTTTTTGGTTTTCCACGCCACCGCCAGCGACGAACCGCCCAGCGACAGATTAGCGCCGATTTCCGACGGCATTACCATGCCCTCTTTGCCGGTTTCGGCGATGGTCTGAATGATAGTCGGGGTAAAGACCCGGTGCATCCCGGTCATCACCAGCAGCGGCCACAGCGCGCCCATGATCGCCACCGACAGCCAGCCGAGATAGCTGTGGATCGTATAGACCAGCGCGGAAATGGCGCTACCGATCCAGATGCCGAGCGGGCCAATCAGCAGAATCGACAGCGGAGCGGCGATCAGCACGATCAGCATCGGTTTAAGGAAGTTTTTTGTCACCGCCGGGGTGATACGGTCGACCCAGCGTTCGATATAGGAGAGACACCAGGTCATCACCAGCGCCGGGATCACGGTATAGGTGTATTTCACCGCCGTCACCGGAATAAAGGCGAACTCCACGTGCTCGCCCTGGGCGGCTTTGGCCATCAGCTCGATAAAGCTCGGGTGTACCAGCACCCCGGCAATCGCAATCGCCAGCGACATATTGGTTTTGAACTTCACCGCCGCGGAGGCCGCGACCATCAGCGGCAGGAAGAAGAACGCGCCGTCGCCGATCACCGTCAGAATAGTCAGCGTTGGCGCGCCTTTGGGCAGCGCGCCGGTCATCTCGAGGATCATTGCCAGCAGCTTAACCATCGATCCGCCGATAATCGCCGGGATCAGCGGCGACATGGTGCCGATCAGCGCGTCGAGGATCCCGGCGCCGATGCGTTTCAGGGTAATGGGCGGTTTCCCCTGCGGTTCGGCGGGGCGCAGATCCCCCGGCAGCAGCGCGACCACTTCACGATACGCCTGGGAGACGGTATTGCCCACGATCACCTGGCACTGGTTATCGCTACGTACGACGCCGAGCACGCCTTTCAGCCCTTTGAGGGTGGCGCTGTCGACCCGCTCGTTGTCTTTGACCACGAAACGCAGGCGGGTCATGCAGTGGGTGACGGCGGCAACGTTATCTGCGCCGCCAATTGCCGCGATAATCTGCTGCGCCAGAGCTGCATAATTTTTAGACATCGGATTTTATCCTGTTTATCAATGGGGTACTGGCTTGTCGCCGCGCCGGAAAGCGGAGCGGCATCACGCATACATAGGAAACCGGTTCCACAAAATCATGATTAGTTTCATGAATGCATACAAGAAATAAAAAAATAAGATCTCGATTTTGTGATTTTGATCGCTGTGTGCGCATCAGCGCGGGCGACGCGCAAATGCTGAAAAAGCGCAGCGCGTGCAGTACACTGCGGGCAACATTGGCAACAGGAATAACCACATGGCAACGATGCTGGAGGTAGCGAAGCGCGCGGGGGTGTCAAAGGCCACCGTTTCGCGGGTGCTGTCGGGGAACGGCTATGTCAGCCAGGAGACCAAAGATCGCGTCTTCCAGGCGGTGGCCGAAAGCGGCTACCGGCCGAATCTGCTGGCGCGCAACCTGGCGACGAAAAAGACCCAGACCCTCGGGCTGGTGGTGACCAACACCCTTTATCACGGCGTCTATTTCAGCGAACTGCTTTACCACGTGGCGCGGATGACCGAAGACAAAGGGCGGCAGCTGATCCTCGCCGACGGCAAGCACAGCGCGGAGGAGGAGCGCGAGGCGATTCAGTATCTGCTCGATCTGCGCTGCGATGCGATTATTATCTATCCGCGCTTTCTCAGCGTTGATGAGATGGATGAGATTATCGAAAATCACGAGCGGCCGATCATGGTGCTCAACCGCCGCCTGCGCCGCAACGCCAGCCACTGCGTCTGGTCCGATCAAAAGGCCTCGGCGATGATGGCGGTGGAAAAGCTTATCGCGCTGGGCCATCGGGAAATCGCGTTTATTACCGGTTCGCTGGATTCGCCAACCGGCGTAGAGCGCCTCTCGGGCTATAAAGACGCGTTGGCCCGCGGCGGCATTGCCCTGAATGACTCTCTGATCGTCGAAGGCCGCTGGACGCCGGAAACCGGCGCGGCGGGAGTCGAGACGCTGCGCCAGCGCCGCGTCGGCTATAGCGCGCTGGTGGCGAGCAACGACGATATGGCGGTTGGCGCGATGAAGCAGCTGCATCAGCTCGGCGTCAAGGTCCCGGAGCAGGTTTCGGTGGTGGGCTTTGACGATATCGCGCTGGCGCCGTTTATGGTGCCGGCGCTCTCCAGCGTCAAAGTCCCGGTGACGGAGATGATCAAAGAGAGCATTAACCGGCTGATCTTTATGCTCGACGGCGGCGATTTTAAATTTCAGCAAACCTTTTCCGGCGAGCTGATTGAACGCGACTCGATGGTGCCCGGCCCGCACGCCTGACGTCGTCAGCTGTCATCGTCACAACTGACGATGACAGTATCTCCCGTATTTATCTTCTTTAATATCAGTTAGATAAAAGTTGGAACGCATTATGCATACTCCGGCGCGTAACCTTCTTACAGCTGGAGAAATGGATGAACCGTTTCATTATCGCCGACGCGAGCAAATGCATCGGCTGCCGCACCTGTGAAGTGGCCTGCGTGGTCTCTCATCAGGAAAATCAGGACTGCGCTGCGCTGACGCCAAAAAGCTTTTTACCGCGTATTCACGTGATCAAAGGTGTCAACGTGTCGACGGCCACCGCCTGCCGTCAGTGCGAGGACGCCCCGTGCGCCAACGTCTGTCCGAACGGCGCGATCGGCCGCGATCGGGGCTTCGTCCACGTGATGCAGGAGCGCTGCATCGGCTGCAAAACCTGCGTGGTGGCCTGTCCCTACGGCGCCATGGAAGTGGTGGTGCGCCCGGTTATCCGCCACAGCGGCGCAGGGCTGAACGTGATGGCGGAAAAAGCCGAAGCTAACAAATGCGACCTTTGCCACCACCGTGAGGAAGGCCCGGCCTGTATGGATGCCTGTCCGACCCACGCGCTGATTTGCGTCGACCGCAACAAGCTCGAACAGATGAATATCGAAAAACGCCGCCGCACCGCGCTGGCCTGGTAAGCCGGTCGCGCAATGAACGGGGTGCAAATCCGCATTCGCGGTAAAGTGCAGGGGGTGGGATTCCGCCCCTTCGTCTGGCAGCTGGCGCAGCAGCTGGGGCTGCGCGGCGACGTGTGCAACGACGGCGACGGCGTGCTGGTGCGCCTTGTCGGCGATGATGCGCCATTTCTCGCCGCGTTAACCCGGCGCTGCCCGCCGCTGGCGCGTATCGACAGCGCGGCAGCGGCGCCTTTTGTCTGGGCCGCGCCGCCGCCGGGCTTTACCATCCGCCAAAGCGGGGCCGGAAGCATGCGCACGCAGATTGTGCCCGATGCCGCTACCTGCCCGGCATGCCTGGCGGAGATGAACAACCCGCGGGAGCGCCGCTACCGCTATCCGTTTATCAACTGCACCCACTGCGGGCCGCGCTTTACCATTATTCGCGCTATGCCCTACGACCGCCCGCTGACCTCTATGTCGCCGTTTCCTCTTTGCCCCGCCTGCGCGACGGAATATGGCGATCCCGCCGATCGCCGCTTTCACGCGCAGCCGGTAGCCTGCGCCGAGTGCGGGCCGCAGCTGGAGTGGCGCGGCCCGCAGGAGCATTTATTTGGCGAGGCCGCCTTAGATGCGACGATTGCTCGCCTGCTGGCGGGCGATATTGTGGCGGTGAAGGGGCTGGGCGGTTTCCATCTGCTGTGCGACGCCGGAAACCGCGAGGCCGTGGCGAAGCTGCGGGCGCGCAAGCATCGCCCGGCGAAACCGCTGGCGGTGATGCTGGCGACAACGGCGGGGCTCGATGAACCGGCGCTGACGCTGCTGACCTCTCCCGCCGCGCCGATCGTGCTGCTGGAGAAAACGCAGGTGGCCGGCCTGTGCGACCAGATTGCGCCAGGGCTTGCGGAAGTAGGGGGGATGCTGCCGTCTAATCCACTGCAGCATTTACTTTCGCAGGCGCTGGCGCGCCCATTAGTGATGACCTCCGGCAACCTCAGCGGCCGCCCGCCGGCGTTAACCAACGCCGAGGCGCTGGCGGATTTAGCCGGAATTGCCGACGGATTTCTGCTGCATAATCGCGAGATTGTGCAGCGGATGGATGATTCCGTGGTGCGGCAAAGCGGCGAGATGCTGCGCCGTGCCCGTGGCTACGTGCCTGACGCGCTGGCGCTGCCGCCGGGTTTCCACGACGTACCGCCGCTGCTGGCTCTCGGCGCGGATATGAAAAATACGTTCTGCCTGCTGCGCGGCGATGAAGCGGTGCTCAGCCAGCATTTTGGCGATCTCGATGAGGAGGGCGTCGAGGCGCAGTGGCGGCAGGCGCTGCGTCTGATGCAGGAGATTTACGCTTTTACCCCCCAGCGGGTGGTTGCCGACGCCCATCCCGGCTACCGCGCTTCGCGGTGGGCGGCGTCGCTGGCGCTTCCGGTGGACCGCGTGTTGCATCATCATGCCCACGCGGCCGCCTGCCTGGCCGAGCACCGCTGGCCGCGGGAGGGCGGCGACGTGATTGCCCTGACCCTCGACGGTATCGGGATGGGGGAAAACGGCGAGCTGTGGGGCGGCGAGTGCCTGCGGGTCAACTATCGCGAGTGCGAGCATCTCGGCGGTCTGCCGGCGGTGGCGCTGCCCGGCGGCGACCTCGCGGCGCGTCAGCCGTGGCGCAATCTGCTCGCCCACTGCCTGGCCTTCGTCCCCGAGTGGCAGAATTATGCCGACACCGCCGCGCTGCGCCAGCAAAGCTGGCCGCTGCTGGCGCGGGCAATCGAGCGCGGTATTAATGCGCCGCAGGCATCGTCGTGCGGCCGTCTGTTTGACGCCGTCGCCTGCGCGCTGGGCTGCGCTCCGCTAACCCTGAGCTATGAGGGGGAAGCGGCGTGCCGTCTGGAGGCGCTGGCGGCGACCTGCGAAGGAGTTGAGCATCCGGTGACCCTGCCGTGGCGCGATGGAAAACTGGATCTGGCGACGTTCTGGCAGCAGTGGCTGAGCTGGCAGGCGAGCCCGGCGCAAAAAGCGTGGGCCTTTCATGATGCGCTGGCCCGCGGGCTGGCGGCCATGATGCGCGATTGCGCGAACGCGCGGAATATTCACACGCTGGCCTTCGGCGGCGGGGTACTGCACAACCGCCTGCTGACGGCGCGATTGACCTTTTATCTGGCCGATTTTACTCTGCTCTTTCCGCAGCAGCTGCCCGCAGGCGATGGCGCGATTGCCTTCGGCCAGGCGGTTATCGCTGCGGCCCGCCTGCAGGCTTAAAGGACACCGATATGATAGTGACGATTTTGCGTCAGCAGCCGCGCGCAGCGGCGCTGGTGCTGGCATTGATTGCCGCCAATTTGCTGGCCTGGGGCTGGGCGTTTACGGCGTTCGGCGGCAGCGGCGCGCTGATGGCCGCCAGCCTGCTGGCCTGGGGTTATGGTCTGCGCCACGCGGTGGACGCCGACCATATCGCGGCCATCGACAACGTGACCCGCAAAATGATGCAGCAGGGGAAGCGGCCTTTTGCCGTTGGCGCGTGGTTCTCGCTGGGGCATTCGTCGATTGTGGTGCTGGCTTCGGCGGCGATTGCCGCGACCGCCACCGCGTTTGGCCAGCAGATGAGCTGGTTTCACGAGACCGGCAGCGTTATCGGCACCGCCGTGTCGGCGCTGTTTCTGCTGGTGATGGCCTTTATCAACCTGGTCATTTTGCGCAGCGTCTGGCGCAGCTTTCGGGCGTGGAAGCAGGGCGAAAAGGTGAGCGATGAGGTCATGACCGGCGGCGGCATGATGAGCTGGTTGTTCGGTAAAACCTTCCGCCTGATTAGCCGCAGCTGGCAGATGTATCTGGTGGGCTTTCTGTTTGGCCTCGGCTTTGATACGGCGACGGAAATCGGCGTGCTGGGGATCTCCGCCGCCAGCGCGTCGAGCGGGGTGTCAATTTGGTCGATTATGGTTTTTCCGGCGCTGTTCGCCAGCGGGATGGCGCTGGTGGATACGCTCGATAACGTGCTGATGGTCGGCGCCTACGGCTGGGCGTTCAGCAAGCCGCAGCGCAAGCTCTATTACAATATGACCATTACCGGTACCTCGGTGGTGGTGGCGCTGTTTATCGGCGGTCTGGAAGCGCTGGGGCTGTTGATGGATAAGTTCTCTCTGAGCGGCGGCCTCTGGCGCTGGGTTGGCGCATTGAACGACCATCTCGGCGACGCCGGTTTTGTGGTGGTCGGGCTGTTCGTGGCCTGCTGGGTGCTGTCGGTGCTCAACTACCGCTGGCGCGGGTACGATAATCTGGCGCGGTAGGTTGGGCATTTCCCCGGCTCGCGCTGCGCTTAGCCGGGCTACAGGTTAATGGCCGTCTGAGATCCGGTAGCCCGGGTAAGGCGTTTACGCCGCGACCCGGGAATAACCTCATTTCATCGAGGTTAACTCACCAGCTGCTTGAGCAGGGCAAAAGCATCTTTCATGCGATCCTCGCTGACCACAAAAGCGCGCAGCTGGTTCTCGGCGTCAACGCCTTTCGCGACCAGGCCGTCTTTGGCGGCAACGATATTCCACGTCAGATCCTCGCGCCGGGTATCGCCCGCCAGGTGCAGCGGTAAATCCGGCGTTTTGACCTTCACCAGCATCGGCGGCAGCTTCAGTTCTCCCTGCTGGGCCAGCAGATTTTTACTCAGGCACATGGCGCTTAGCAGAATCGGCTGCAGAAAAGGCAGGACCATGCCGTTGATTTCCGCGCAGTCGCCGAGGGCGTAAATCGCCGGATGGCTGGTTTGCAGCTGACTGTTCACCACCACGCCGCGGTGCGTCTGCAGTCCCGCATGCCGCGCCAGCGCCGTTTCCGGGCGTAAACCGGCGGCGGCCACCACCGCATCCACCGTCACCGTACGCTGGCGGTCAAGGGCGACGCGAATCCCGTCGGCGCTCTGCGCCAGGCTTTCCAGCTGGGACTTCAGCATCAGATGCACGCCCATGTCGGTCAGACGATGCTGCAGTCGGCTGCTGGCCTCGGGCGGCATCAGGGCCGACAGTACGCTGGCGGAGTTATCCACCACCGTCACCGCTTTGCCGGCGCGGCAGAAATCCATCGCCAGCTCGCAGCCAATCAGCCCGCCGCCGACGATCAGCACCCTTTTTGCATCGCGCAGATGGCTTTGCGCCGCACCGTATTCCCGCTGGCTGTTCAGGGTCAGCATCAGCTCGCGGCCCGGCACCGGTGGGATAAACGGCGTCGCGCCGGTGGCCAGCACCAGTTTGTCATAGCGCCACTCGCGGTCCTGGCTCTTCACCAGGTGCTGCTCGGCGTCGATATCGCTGACCCAGGTATGCGGAAACAGGCGCAGATTGTACTGCTCGGCAAACTCGCCCGCCGTTTGCAGGGTCAGGTCGTCGGCGTTCTGCCCGCGGCTGACCACATGGCTGAGATCCGGTTTGTTGTACTCATCCATGCTGTCGGCGGCGATCAGGGTCAGCGGGATATTCGGGTCCTGCTTGCGAATATTTTTCACCAGCTGACGGGCCGCGAAGCCCGAACCGATGATGACGATGCCATCACTCATTTTGCCTCCGATGCCAGAACGTCAAACACATCTTTACCCAGCGAACACTCAGGGCAGAGGAAGTTATCCGGGACTTCGCTCCACGGCGTGCCCGGCTGGACGTCCTGGTTCGGTTCGCCCTGTTCGGGGTCGTAAATCCACTGGCAAACGCTGCACTGCATTTTCGGGCCGAGATCGGCTGCCGCTGGCGCTGCGCAGGGCGTTGCCTCAGGCGCGGCGTGTTTGGTCTGGCTCGCCGGCAGCGGGGAGAGGGCCCACTGGCGGGCGATTTCGCGGCCGTGCTCGCGGCACACTTCCAGCGCGTCGAGATCCGGGCGCCATTTGGCCTTCAGGCTCAGGGACATTTCAAAGCCCGCATCCTGTAAACGCGTGGACAGGCGGTCAACCGCGCCGCCGCTCCAGCCGTGGGAGCCGAAGGCGCTGGCGCGCTTGTTACGGAAACGCAGGCCGGTCATCTCCTCCACCAGCCCGGCGATTTTCGGCATCATCACGTTATTCATGGTTGAGGTGCCGACCAGCACGCCCTTCGAGCGGAACACGTTGGTCAGAATGTCATTTTTATCGCTGCGGGCGACGTTGAAAATTTTCACCGCCACGCGCGGATCCACGTCGGTAATGCCCTGGGCTATCGCGTCGGCCATCATGCGGGTGTTGTTGGACATGGTGTCGTAGAAAATCGTGATGCGGTCTTCCTGATAATCCGCCGCCCACTCGAGATATTTTTCGACGATCTGCGTCGGGTTATCGCGCCAGACCACGCCGTGGGAGGTCGCAATCATATCCACCGGCAGGTTAAAGCCGAGGATTTCGGTAATTTTCGGCGTCACCAGGCGGCTGAACGGGGTCAGAATATTGGCATAGTAGCGCTGGCACTGCTCATAAAGCTCAACCTGGTCAACTTCATCATTAAACAGATGTTCATCGCAGTAGTGCTGGCCGAAGGCGTCGTTGCTGAACAGCACCGCGTCGCCGGTCATATAGGTCATCATGCTATCCGGCCAGTGCAGCATCGGGGTTTCCACGAAAATCAGCTGTTTGCCGTTGCCGATATCCAGGCTGTCGCCTGTTTTCACCACCTTAAAATTCCACTCCGGGTGATGATGGTGTCCGGTGATGGAGTCGATGGCGTTGGCGGTACAGTAAATCGGGGTGTCCGGGATCTGGGTCATCAGCTCGGTCAGCGCGCCGGCATGGTCCTCCTCAGCATGGTTGATAATGATGTAATCAATATCGGCGAGGTCGATTTCACCGCGCAGGTTCTGCACGAATTCACGGCTGAATTTATGATCGACGGTATCGATCAGCACATTTTTTTCTTCCCGGATGAGATAGCTGTTGTAGCTGCTGCCGCGCAGCGTTTTGTATTCAGTCCCGTGGAAATCACGCACTTCCCAGTCGCGTTGGCCAACCCAATGAATGTTATTTTTAACCAGAATAGACATAGCAACCTCAATTAATTCAGCAGTGTTCAAATAAGATGTTTTGCTTATATCAAGTTGCGTGCCAACTTTTTAAATAATTGAATTTAAAGTGTTTTAAGTTTTTTATTAAATCTGTTGATGTCAAATTGACAATGGTTAAAATAGTCGATATGACTACGCTTGGTGTCAAAATGACTATGAGGCGACAATGAGTTTCTCCGTCGAGGCCCTGGCGAAAATCGCCATTGATTTACAAAGCGATCTCGGCCATGCCGACCGTTTTTCGCGTTTGATTACCACCCTGCGGCAGATACTCGGCTGCGATGCTTCGGCGCTGCTGCGCTACGAGGCGCACCAGTTTGTGCCGCTGGCGATTGATGGCCTGGCCCAGGACGTACTTGGCCGACGCTTTGCCCTTGAAGGCCACCCGCGGCTGGAGGCGATTGCCCGGGCGGGGGACGTGGTGCGCTTCCCGGCGGATAGCGATCTGCCGGACCCTTACGATGGCCTGATCCCCGGACAGGAGAGCCTGAAGGTGCACGCCTGCGTCGGCCTGCCGCTGTTTGCCGGGCAAACCCTGATCGGCGCGCTCACCCTCGACGGCATGGATGCGGACCGTTTTGACAGCTTCAGCGACGAGGAGCTGCGCCTGATTGCCGCCCTGGTGGCCGGGGCGCTCAATAACGCGCTGCTGATCGCCCGGCTGGAGAATCAAAACGTGCTGCCGGAGCAGGCTATCGTGTATCCGGCAGCCGAACGTCAGGAGATGATTGGCCTGTCGGCGCCGATGCTGCAGCTGAAAAAAGAGATCGATATCGTCGCGGCTTCTGACTTAAACGTGCTGATTAGCGGCGAGACCGGCACCGGCAAAGAGCTGGTGGCGAAAGCGGTGCATCAGGGGTCGCCGCGGGCGGCCAATCCGCTGGTCTATCTCAACTGCGCGGCCCTGCCGGAGAGCGTGGCGGAGAGCGAGCTGTTTGGCCACGTCAAAGGGGCGTTTACCGGGGCGATCAGCAACCGCAGCGGTAAATTTGAAATGGCGGACAACGGGACGCTGTTCCTCGATGAAATTGGCGAGCTTTCGCTGGCGCTCCAGGCCAAGCTGCTGCGGGTGCTGCAGTATGGCGATATTCAGCGCGTCGGCGACGATCGCAGCCTGCGGGTTGATGTGCGGGTGCTGGCGGCCACCAACCGCGACCTGCGTCAGGAGGTGGTGGAGGGGCGCTTTCGCGCCGACCTGTATCATCGCCTGAGCGTGTTTCCGCTGTCGGTTCCGGCGCTGCGCGAGCGGGAAAGTGATGTAGTGCTGCTGGCCGGCTATTTTTGCGAACAGTGCCGTTTGCGTATGGGGCTGGCGCAGGTGATTTTAAGCGAAGCGACGCGGGCCAGGCTGCTCGCCTGGTCATGGCCGGGCAACGTACGCGAACTGGAGCACGCGATTCATCGGGCGGTGGTGCTGGCGCGGGCGACGCAGGCGGGTAATGATATCGTGCTGGAGCCGCAGCATTTTCAGCTGGCCGGGGAAGCGCCAGCCTTGCCGACCGTCAGCCCGCAGCCGGCGGCGGAAGCAGTGAGCCTGCGCGAGGCGACGGAGGCGTTCCAGCGCGAAGCGATCGCCAGCGCGCTGGCGGCTAATGGCCGCAGCTGGGCCGCCGCCGCCCGCGCGCTGGGGCTCGACGTCGCCAACCTGCACCGGCTGGCGAAGCGTCTGGGGCTTAAAGGATCCCGGCCTGATAAAAATTCTGCAGGTTAATCGCGCCGACCAGCTGGCCGCTTTCATCCACCACCGGAGCGGCGCTGATTTTATGCTTCATCAGGCGCTCTTTGGCTTCTATCGCGCGGCTTTCCGCTTGCAGAGTGACGCCGTTGCGGGTCATCGCCTGGCTGACGATATCCTGTAAGCTGCCGCCGCCCACCAGCCAGCGGCGCAGGTCGCCGTCGGTAAAGACGCCCTGCACGTGATTGCGCTCATCGCAGACCGCCACCAGCCCCAGGCCGGTGCGGCTGAGTTCGAGCATCGCGTCCATGACGCTGGTGTCGTTGGCGACGCGCGGCACGTCGCCGTCGCGGCGCATCAGATGGTGAACTTTGTTCAGCAGCCGCGCGCCCAGCGCGCCGGCCGGGTGCGAACGGGCGAAATCTTCTTCGTTAAAGCCGCGGGCCTGCATGACCGCCATGGCCAGCGCGTCGCCGAGCATCAGGGTATTGACGGTGCTGGAGGTGGGCGCGAGGTGCATCGGGCAGGCTTCACGCTCTACGGCAATATCAAGCACCGCTTTGGCCGCCAGCGCCAGCGGTGAAGTGGATTTACCGGTCATCGCCAGCAGCGGAATAGATTTTTCCTCCAGGCGCGGAACGATAAGATCCAGCTCTTTAGCGCTGCCGGAGTAAGAGATAAACAGCATCACGTCGCGTCTGTCGAGCATGCCGAGGTCGCCGTGCAGCGCTTCCGCCGGGTGAACAAAAAATGCCGGGGTGCCGGTGCTGGCGAAGGTGGCGGCCAGCTTTTTACCAATATGACCCGATTTACCGATACCGGAGACGACCAGTTTGCCCTCGCAGTGGATAATGGTTTCCGCCGCGTGGATGAAGTCGTCGCCCAGGCGTTCAGGCAGGCGGCTCGCCTCCTGAAGCTCCAGCATCAGGGTCTGGCGTCCGGCTTCTAACAGAAAGTTACTCATGATGTTCTCCAGTAATAATGACTTCGATGCCTTTGTCTTCCAGCGCCCGCTTAAATTCCGGGCTGATATCGGCATCGGTAATCAGTTTGTCTACGCTCTCCAGGCCGCAGACGATATTGGGACTTTTGCGGCCAAACTTCGACGAGTCGGCCATCAGGATAACTTCGCGGGCGGCATTGCACATCGCTTTGCTGACCGTATAAACCTCATTAAAGGTGGTGACGCCGGCGATTAAATCAATGCCGTCGGTGCCCATAAACAGTCGATCGAAGCTGAAGTGTTCGAAGGCGTTTTCCGCCAGCTGGCCGTGAAAGGAGGCCGATTTTTTGCGGAACGTGCCGCCCGGCATCAGGATGGTTTGTTCGTTATCCAGTTCGGAGAGGGCGTTGACGATATGCAGGCTGTTGGTCATCACGGTAATGTTATTGAAGCGGCTGAGCATCGGCACCATTTGCAGCACCGTGCTGCCGGCGTCAAGAATGATCGAGTCGCCATCGTGAATAAAGCTGACCGCGGCTTCGGCAATCCGCTCTTTTTTATGGGTGTTGATCAGCGTTTTGTGGTCGATGGGCGGATCGGCCTCGTCTTTATTTAACACCACGCCGCCGTAAGTGCGGATAACGGTACCGGCATTCTCAAGGATCACCAGATCCTTACGGATGGTGGTGCCGGTGGTGTCGAAGTGTTGCGCCAGCTCTTCGACCGAGCATTTGCCCTGCGATTGCAGGTGCTCGAGAATGGCTGCCTGGCGCTGACGTGGTTTCATAGGCGTTGTATCCTGCGTTTAAAGTTTCGAAATGATAATTTCGCAAGATATTAACGTTCACAACGAAATTATCCATGTTTCGGATTAAGCGCTAATGATAGTGCATTCTGACAGAGCGGATCATTGGGAAAGATCACATCAGGCTGCAATTCCTTAAGATGCTTACCGGTGAGGGCGGGAATTTTTTGCGGCCTGGCGAAAACGGTGAGGCCTTTCATTAACAGCGTATCGCGAATGCGGTCGTTTTCGTCGACGGCGATGGCGACGACGGCGCGCGGCTTGAACCGCCCCGAGGAGCGGCCGACGCCGACGCGTCCCTGCTGGCACAGCCGATCGAATGCGCGATTGAACTGCCTGATTTGCCAGCCGCCAAAGGCGAGCTGGGTTATCCAGGCGATGGCGGCGATGGTGATAAGTGCGGTAACCATAAAAGTCTCCTTAAGGTGTGTGCGATATTTCCCCGGAGGCGGCGCGTTGCGCCTTACCCGGGCTACGGATCGGCGCGGGGTGCCGGTTTTGTAGCTCGGATAAGCGCAGCGCAATCCGGGACCTCTGATTTAAAACATCACCTGCCCGCCGGTGACGTTGATAGACTGCCCGGTGCAGTATGAAGCCTGCGGACTGGCGTAAAACATCAGCACGTTAAGTACGTCCTGGTAATCGCAGCCGCGCTTCAGCGGGACTTTGTCGATGTAATACTGCTCGACCTGCTCCTCCGGGATCCCCAGCTTGGTGGCGTACTGCGGCAGCAGAGACTGGAACATCGGCGACTTCAGCAGGTTGCCGAGCATCAGGGAGTGCACGGTAATCCCGTACTCCGCGAGGTCCAGCGCCAGCGACTGCGTCAGCCCCACGCCGCCAAACTTCGCCGCGCTATAGCCGGAGTTATGCTTGCTGCCCACTTTGCCGGATTTAGAGTTGATCTGGATGATGCGACCTTTAATGCCGTCGCGGATCATCAGGCGGGAAAACTCGCGGGCGCAGAGGAAGTAGCCCACCAGATTCACCTGCAGCGAACGGTCGAAATCCCCCAGCGCGAAGTCGCTGATAAACGCCGCTTTAGCGATCCCGGCGCTATAGACCAGCAGGTCGACGCGGGAAAATATTTCGTCTACCCCGCGGGCGAGGGCGACCACGCTGGCTTCGCTGGTGGCGTCCGCGCCGAAGCCCCACGCCGTGCCTTCGCCATGTTCTGCATTGATGGCCTGCGCGACGCGGGTCGCTTTATCGCTCTGAATATCGACCACCGCCACGCGATAGCCTTCTGCGGCAAGCCCGCGACACAGAAACTCCCCTAAGGTTTGTCCCCCACCGATGACAACAGCAACCTGATTCATAATTTTCTCCTTACAGCTTAAGCAACAAATTTCAGTACGCAGCCGGCGGCGATGCCTTCCGGCACCGGCCCCGCCACGTGTACGGTTCCGGGGAATTCCGCTTCGCGGTGGCCGTCAAAGCGCAGCGTGATATGGCCCAGCTCGCGCAGGTTCTGCTCGGCGACGTCGCCGACGGCGGTGACCGGGTAGCGCAGCTCGCCGAGCTGCAGCTCAGCGCCCGGCACCAGCGCGCCGGAGAGCTCGCCGTGGTTGTGAATAAAGCAGTACTCTTCGATATCGGCCGGGGCGCCTTCGCGGAAGGTGATCAGCATCTGCTCGTCCAGCGCCATCGCCGCGCTGGCGCCGATATGCGTAATGGTGGTCTGGTAAATCACGGTCATCTTCAGGCACCTCTTATTGGTAAATAAATCCGGAAACGAACCAGGCGATCAGCACCGTTGGCGCGCCGGTCAGGAAGCGGCTCACCAGTACCGACGGTACGCCGACGCGCACGGTGTCCTGGCGCGCTTCCGCCAGCGACAGGCCAACCGGGATAAAGTCGCAGGCGGCCTGGGCGTTAATGGCGAACAGCGCGGGCAGGGCGAGATGCGGCGGAATATTGCCAAGGCCAATCTGTACGCCAATCAGCACGCCGATAACCTGGGCGATGACCGCGCCGGGGCCGAGAAACGGCGACAGCAGCGGGAAAGAACAGATCAGCGCCAGGGTCACGAGGCCCAGCGGATGGCTGGCGAGCGGCGCCAGGCCGTGGGCAATCCAGTCGCCGATGCCGGAGGCCATGATGATGCCGATCAGCGCCGCGACGAAGGCCATAAACGGCAGAATGGTTTTCAGCACCGTATCGATGGTGTCGCGCCCGGCCTGGAACAGCACCGCCACGACCGAGCCCATCCCCATACCAACTTTGGCCAGCAGGCCGTCGCTCTGCTCGGTTATTTTCTTGCTGGTGTCATAGTCGCGGGCCGCCGGCTGGGCTGGCGAGGCCTGCGGGGCCGGGGAGAGCCCCTCTTCCAGCGCGAAAATGTTCTCTTCTTTGACGCCGGAAACGTAAATGTCTTCGACGATGTACTGCGCCAGCGGACCCGATTTGCCGGTCGCGTGGATATTAATGGTCGGGATGCGGCGCTTCGGGTAGATACCGCAGCGCAGGGTGCCGCCGCAGTCGATAATTGCCACGCCGATTTCCGCTTCCGGCGGTTCGCCCTCTTTGAAGCCATCGACCGCCTGCCAGCCGGTGAGGCGGGCAATTTTATCGACGATCGCCGGGCGGGTGCCCGCGGTGATATAGACAATCTTTTTACCGGCAACGGCGTCCAGTTCGAGCGGGCCGCCCCAGCCGCCGGCGCCTTTTTCAATGCGAATACGGGTCATGATGTTGCTCCTGACAGATGCACTTTCTGCTCAAGCTGGATGGCCATTTTTTTCTCAAAAATCGACGTGGTCAGGTCGGTCACCCAGCCGCGGAAGAAGTTCGTCACCAGGCCCACCAGCAGATAGCTCACCGCCAGCGGCCCTAACGGCAGACCGAGGGTGGTTAGCCCGTTGGCAATCCCCAGATAGACGAAAAGTTCGCCGGGGTTGATGTGCGGAAACAGGCCGTTCATTGAGTGGCAGCTGTAGGAGGCCGCCGCGTAGTAGCTCGGTTTGTATTTCTCGGGCATAAAGCGCCCAAGGCTCAGGGTCATCGGGTTACAGAAAACGAAGGTGCCGATGCAGGGCAGCAGCAGGTAGCGGGAGATCGGATTACCGGCGCAGCGCTGCGCCAGCTTTTCGATCCGCTGCTGACCAATAAAGTTGATCAGCGCGTTCATGATCACCAGCAGACTGATCAGCAAAGGCAGGATCCCGGTGACCATACCGGTGAACACCTCGCCTCCCTTCTGAAACAGGCCGATAAACCATTCGGCGCCGTGGGTAACGACTTCAATCATTGTTCTCTCCTTCAGCGTGTTATTTTTCTTGCTAACTGGAAGCTCATTTTAATCATTTTAAAAGGTTTGAAATTGTTATATTGATCGCAAAATGAAAGATAAATATTTTATTTTGAAAGATTGTGGCTGAAGTGAACGAAGGATCCGACGGGGCGAGAGGAAAAAGGGCGATAAAAAAGAATTTACATTGCCGCCGCTTCCTTGTGAGCGGGCGCATGCTTTACCATAATTACCCCTTGCCGATTTGTTAAATGGATGTCCCATGTTGAAGCGTCGTTCCCTGGCTTTACTCCCCCTGTGCGTTCTCCTCGCTGCCTGCAGCAGCAAACCTCAAACTCCTGCGGAAAAGGAAATGGCGGGCGGCACGGGCGGTTTTTTACTCGAGCCGCAGCATAACGTGATGGAGATGAGCGGCGATTTCGCCAATAACCCGGCGGCGGAACAGTTCATTGATAAAATGGTGAGCAAGCACGACTTCGACCGACAGCAGCTGCATCAAATCCTCTCCCAGGCCAAACGCCTGGACTATGTGCTGCGTCTGATGGACCGTCAGGCGCCCACCGGGCTGCCGCCGTCAGGGCCAAACGGCGCCTGGCTGCGCTACAAAAAACAGTTTATTACCCCGGATAACGTGCAGAACGGCGTGGCGTTCTGGAACCAGTATCAGGATGCGCTCAACCGCGCGTACCAGGTTTACGGCGTGCCGCCGGAAATTATCGTCGGGATTATTGGCGTCGAGACCCGCTGGGGCCGGGTGATGGGGAAAACCCGCATCCTTGATGCGCTGGCGACGCTGTCGTTTAACTATCCGCGCCGCGCAGAATACTTCTCCAGCGAGCTGGAAACGTTCCTGCTGATGGCGCGCAGCGAACAGGATGACCCGCTCGATCTGAAAGGCTCCTTCGCCGGCGCGATGGGTTACGGTCAGTTTATGCCCTCTTCTTACAGGCAGTACGCGGTGGACTTTAACGGCGACGGGCATATCAACCTGTGGGATCCGGTCGATGCGATCGGCAGCGTAGCGAACTACTTCAAGCAGCACGGCTGGGTGAGCGGCGATCTGGTCGCGGTACAGGCGCTGGGCCAGGCGCCTGGGCTGAACAATGGGTTCAAAACCAAATACAGCGTCTCGCAGCTGGCGGCGGCGGGACTTACCCCGACTCAGCCGCTGGGTAACCATCAGCAGGCGAGCCTGCTGCGTCTGGATATCGGCACAGGCTACCAGTACTGGTACGGTCTGCCGAACTTCTACACCATTACCCGCTATAACCACAGCACCCATTACGCGATGGCCGTCTGGCAGCTCGGTCTGGCGGTTTCTCAGGCCCGGATGCAGTAATCCCGTCTTCTGTGCTCCTCTCCGTCCGGAGAGGAGTCTGTAACATTTTGCAGCATTTCCTTTTGTTGACGCCAATTTACATTCCGCGCTTCTTTTAATATTGTTATGTTATAACGTTTTATTGAGGCGTAAACATTGACTTCCTTATTGATGACTTCAGGCATCGCCCGGCTGGCGATGGCCGGCGTGCTGCTGGCCGCCCTGTGGCTGGCAACCTGGTGGGCGGTATCGCTGCCATGATAGAGCTCGATCATCTGGTGGCTGGCTATGAAGGGCTGGCGATCGCGCCGTCCCTTAGCGGCACGATTGCAACGGGGAGTATGACGGCTATCGTCGGCCTGAACGGCTGCGGGAAATCGACGCTGTTAAAGACGCTGGCCGGATTTATCCCGCCGGTCAGCGGCCGCCTGCACTGGCGCGACGGACGGCCGGTTATCGGCTGGCTGGCGCAGCGGCATGCGCTGGAGTCGCAGTTTCCGCTCACGGTGCAGGATGTCGTCAGCCAGGGGGCCTGGCCGCAGGTATCGTTGCTGCGCGGGCTCGGGGGGGAGGTGCGCCAGCGTATCGTCGCGGCCATAGCGCGGGTGGGGCTGCTAGCGATGGCGAAAACGCCGATTGAGGCGCTCTCCGGCGGCCAGTTTCAGCGCATGCTCTTCGCGAGGGTGATGGTGCAGCGCGCGCCGCTGGTGATGCTCGACGAACCGTTTACCGGCATCGACGAAGCCACCTGCCGTGAGCTGATGGCGCTGATCCTGGAAATGCATCAGCAGGGGCAGACGATTCTGGCGGTGCTGCACGATAACCAGCGGGTCGCCGACTATTTCCCGGAAACGATGCTGCTGACGCCGCAGCGCGCCCGCTGGGGCAGTACGCCTGATGTGCTGCCTGCCTTTCACTCCGCGAGGCTGGCATGATCTGGCACACCTTCATTCAGCCCTTTATCGAGTTTGGCTTTATGCGCCGCGCGCTGGTGGTGTGCCTGGCACTCTCGCTGAGCACGACCATGCTCGGCGTCTTCCTACTTTTACGCCGCATGAGCCTGATGGGCGATGCGCTCTCGCATGCGATTTTGCCCGGCGTGGCGGTGGGCTACCTGCTTAACGGGATGTCGCTGCTGGCGATGACCGTCGGGGGTTTTATTGCCGGCATTGCGGTGGCGCTGGTGGCGGGGTGGGTCAGCCGACGCACGCTTTTAAAAGAGGATGCCAGCTTTGCCGGATTTTATCTCGGCTCCCTGGCGCTGGGCGTCACGCTGGTCTCGCTGCGCGGCTCTAACGTCGACCTGCTGCATCTGCTGTTCGGCTCAATTCTGGCGGTAGACCGCGATTCGGCGCTGTTTGTGACCGGCGTTGCCAGCCTGACGCTGATTTGCATCGCCCTGTTTTATCGCGGCCTGGTCAGCGAAGCCTTCGACAGCGTCTGGCTTCAGGTGAACGCGCGAAGAGTGCCTGCGCTGCTGCACGGCCTGTTCCTCGCCCTGCTGGTGCTCAATCTGGTGGCCGGGTTTCAGGTGCTCGGCACGCTGATGGCGGTGGGAGTCATGATGCTGCCCGCGGTCGCGGCGCGCTGCTGGGCGCGGACGCTGCCGGGCATTCTGCTGCTGGCGGCGCTGATGGGCGGTTTTTGCGCGTGGATGGGGCTGAGCCTGTCGTGGGCGGCGAATTTGCCTGCCGGACCCGCCATTGTGCTGACCGCCAGCGGCCTCTTTTTTGTATCGGTGTTTTTTGGCTCGCGCAGCCGGCTGGTTGTCGGCTGGCGTAAATTAATGGGGTAAGGACAATGATGAAACGTACCGGGATATGGCTGGCGCTGGCGCTGGGTCTGGCATCGCACGGGGTGATGGCGAAAACGCTAAACGTGGTGAGCAGTTTTTCCGTGTTGGGCGATATGGTGCAGCAGATTGGCGGCGAACATGTGCATGTGGATACGCTAGTGGGGCCGGACGGCGATCCGCATACCTTCGAACCCTCGCCGAAAGACAGCGCGCTGCTGAACAACGCCGATGTGGTGGTGGTCAACGGCCTGGGGCTGGAGGGCTGGCTGGACCGGCTGATTAAAGCATCCGGGTTCAAAGGCGAGCTGGTGGTGGCTTCCCGCGGAGTCAAAACCCACACGCTTGAAGAAGATGGCGCAACGGTAACCGATCCGCATGCGTGGAACAGCGCCGCGAACGGTGCGCTGTACGCGCAGAATATCCTCAACGGCCTGGTGAAAGCCGACCCGGAAGATAAGTTGGCGCTGGAGGCTTCCGGCAAACGCTATATCAGCCAGCTTAACGAGATCGATCGCTGGGCTAAAAGCCAGTTCACCGCCATTCCACAGGCAAAGCGTAAGGTTCTGACCAGCCATGATGCTTTCGGCTATTTTGGCCGCGCCTATGGCGTGACCTTCCTCGCGCCACAGGGGCTATCTTCGGAAAGTGAGGCCAGCGCGGCGCAGGTGGCGGCATTAATTCGACAAATTAAAGCCGACGAGGTGCATACCTGGTTTATGGAAAATCAGCTGGATCCAAGACTGGTTAAACAGATTGCCAGCGCGACGGGCGCGCAGCCGGGAGGAGAGCTCTACCCTGAAGCCCTCTCTCAACCGGGCGGCGTGGCGGACAGCTACGTGAAAATGCTGCGTCACAACGTGGAGCTGATCGCGGCGAGTATGAAATAAATAAAAACCGGCCCGCGATGGGCCGGTTATCCGCCGCTATGGTTCTGCGAGTATCTGCTTGATTTTTTTGTTCAATGTGAATCCACTGGCAATACAGCCCACGCCCAGCAGGATCTGTACGCCTTCGAACAGCGGGTTGAATGAGCGGGTGAAAATATGCAGTAGCGCGGTTAGCAGCGAAACTGTGCCGCATACAAACAGGCACAGGCGCACCTGGCGAATTTTTTTCACGTTCTGCTCTGAGGTAAGCGTTGCTTTGGCCATTCCTGGTAACCTCTCATTTAACTCTTCCTTATATGTGCGGTGAATTGTGACACCGGCGCCCCCGGGCGGCTATCCGAAAATGCAGCGTTGGCTATAGCCGATGTTTTTCGCCAGCCGACTCGTAAATTCGTTACCTCGTCCCCATATCTTCGTTGAAAGTGCTATCTTTGATGGCCTCTTTGTACAGCTTACGTGGGGCGACGAATGACAGATTCGGAATTAATGCAGCTGAGCGAGCAGGTGGGGATGGCGCTGAAAGCGCGCGGTGCGACGGTGACCACGGCGGAGTCCTGCACCGGCGGCTGGGTCGCCAAAACCCTTACCGATATCGCCGGCAGTTCGGCATGGTTTGAGCGCGGTTTCGTCACTTACAGCAATGAAGCGAAATCGCAGATGATTGGCGTCAGCGAAGCGACGCTGCTTAGCCATGGCGCGGTGAGTGAACCGGTGGTGGTGGAGATGGCCATCGGCGCGCTGCGTGCGGCTCGCGCGGACTATGCCATTTCGGTCAGCGGCATCGCCGGGCCGGACGGCGGCAGCGCGGAAAAGCCGGTGGGAACCGTCTGGTTTGGCGTGGCCAGCGCCAGCGGACAGGGCGTAACCCGGCGCGAATGCTTTGCCGGAGACCGCGAGTCGGTACGCCGCCAGGCCACGGCCTACGCGCTAAATCTCCTCTGGCAACAATTTCTACAAAATACTTGATACTGTATGACTATACAGTATAATTGCTTCAACAGAACAGAATTCACTACCCGGTTACACCCGGCATGAGAGGAGTAATAATGGCTATCGACGAAAACAAACAGAAAGCGTTGGCGGCAGCACTGGGCCAGATCGAAAAACAATTCGGTAAAGGCTCCATCATGCGCCTGGGTGAAGACCGTTCCATGGATGTGGAAACTATCTCCACCGGCTCGCTTTCCCTTGATATCGCCCTGGGCGCAGGCGGCCTGCCGATGGGCCGTATCGTCGAGATCTACGGGCCTGAATCTTCCGGTAAAACCACGCTGACGCTGCAGGTTATCGCCGCCGCGCAGCGCGAAGGCAAAACCTGTGCGTTTATCGATGCGGAACACGCGCTGGACCCGGTTTACGCACGCAAGCTGGGCGTCGATATCGACAACCTGCTGTGCTCCCAGCCGGATACCGGCGAACAGGCTCTGGAAATCTGTGACGCGCTGGCGCGTTCCGGTGCGGTAGACGTTATCGTCGTTGACTCCGTTGCGGCGCTGACGCCGAAAGCGGAAATCGAAGGCGAAATCGGCGACTCTCACATGGGCCTCGCGGCGCGTATGATGAGCCAGGCGATGCGTAAACTGGCGGGCAACCTGAAGCAGTCCAACACCCTGCTCATCTTCATCAACCAGATTCGTATGAAAATTGGCGTGATGTTCGGTAACCCGGAAACCACCACCGGCGGTAACGCGCTGAAGTTCTACGCCTCCGTGCGTCTGGATATCCGTCGTATCGGTGCGGTGAAAGAGGGCGACAACGTTGTCGGCAGCGAAACCCGCGTTAAAGTGGTGAAAAACAAAATCGCCGCGCCGTTTAAACAGGCTGAATTCCAGATCCTCTACGGCGAAGGGATTAACTTCTTCGGTGAGCTGGTCGATCTCGGCGTGAAAGAGAAGCTGATTGAGAAAGCCGGCGCATGGTACAGCTATAACGGCGATAAAATCGGCCAGGGTAAAGCGAACGCCATCTCCTGGCTGAAAGAGAACCCGGCTGCGGCAAAAGAGATCGAGAAGAAAGTTCGTGAACTGCTGCTGAGCAATCAGGACTCCACGCCGGACTTCGCGGTTGATGGCAACAGCGAAGCGGAAACCGAACAAGATTTCTGATATCGTCTGAACAGACTAACAAGGGGCCGCTTATGCGGCCCTTTTGCTTTTTTTGATTAGCGAGGCTGACCGTGACTGAAACTTCATCCCGCCGCTCTGACTACGCCAGGCTGCTGGATCGCGCGATTCGCATTCTGGCAATGCGCGACCACAGCGAACAGGAGCTAAGGCGAAAACTGGCTGCACCGGTCATGAGCAAAAACGGCCCTGAAGCGTTAGATGTGACGCCGGAAGAGGTCGATAAAGTCGTTGAATGGTGCATTGAGAACCGCTATCTGGACGACGAACGCTTTGTCCGTCAGTTCATTGCCAGCCGCAGCCGCAAGGGGTATGGCCCGGCGCGCGTCCGCCAGGAGCTAAAGCAGAAGGGGATCTCCCGCGAGACGACAGAGGCAGCCATGCGCGAGTGCGAAATCGACTGGGCGCGGCTTGCCAAAGAGCAGGCGCAGCGAAAATATGGCGAACCCCTGCCCAGCGTATTTGCAGAAAAAGTCAAAATTCAGCGCTTTTTGCTCTACCGCGGCTATCTGATGGAGGATATTCAGGAAATCTGGCGAAATTTTGCAGATTGACCCATCCGGGATTTTACTTCCCCGTGAAGAAAACTTATCTTATTCCCACTTTATTTTCGTGAGTAGCCTGCCGGTCGATACTGGGTAGTGGCTGCCAGCGACATTTCGTTAGCTTGATTTCAGGATAATTATGAGCAAGAGCACCGCTGAGATCCGTCAGGCGTTTCTCGACTTTTTCCATAGTAAAGGACATCAGGTAGTTGCGAGCAGCTCCCTGGTGCCGCATAACGACCCGACCCTGCTGTTTACCAACGCCGGGATGAACCAGTTCAAGGATGTTTTCCTTGGTCTCGACAAACGTAATTATTCGCGCGCGACCACCGCGCAGCGTTGCGTTCGTGCGGGTGGTAAGCACAACGATCTGGAAAACGTCGGTTACACCGCGCGTCACCACACCTTCTTTGAAATGCTGGGTAACTTCAGCTTCGGCGATTATTTCAAGCAGGATGCCATCAAATACGCATGGGAACTGCTGACCGGTGAAAACTGGTTCGCCCTGCCGAAAGAAAAACTGTGGGTGACCGTCTACGAAACCGACGATGAAGCGTTCGATATCTGGGCGAATGAAGTTGGCGTACCGCGCGAGCGTATTATCCGCATCGGCGACAACAAAGGCGCGCCGTTTGCTTCCGATAACTTCTGGCAGATGGGTGACACCGGGCCGTGCGGTCCATGCACCGAAATCTTCTTCGACCATGGCGACCATATCTGGGGCGGCCCTCCGGGAACGCCGGAAGAAGACGGCGATCGCTATATTGAGATCTGGAATATCGTCTTTATGCAGTTCAACCGTCAGGCTGACGGGACAATGGAGCCGCTGCCGAAGCCGTCCGTGGATACCGGTATGGGCCTCGAGCGTATTGCCGCCGTGCTGCAGCACGTCAACTCCAACTACGATATCGACCTGTTCCGCGATCTGATTAAGAGCGTGGCGAAGGTTACCGGCGCGACCGATCTCTCGAACAAGTCGCTGCGCGTTATCGCTGACCACATTCGTTCCTGCGCGTTCCTGATTGCCGATGGCGTTATCCCGTCGAATGAAAACCGCGGCTACGTGCTGCGCCGCATCATTCGTCGCGCAATTCGCCATGGCAACATGCTGGGCGCGAAGGAGACCTTCTTCTGGAAACTGGTTGCCCCGCTGATTGACGTGATGGGTTCCGCCGGCGAAGAGCTGAAACAGCAGCAGGCTCAGGTTGAGCAGGTGCTGAAGACCGAAGAAGAGCAGTTTGCCCGTACGCTGGAGCGCGGACTGGCGCTGCTGGATGAAGAGCTGGCTAAACTGCAGGGCGACACGCTGGATGGCGAAACCGCTTTCCGCCTGTACGACACCTACGGCTTCCCGGTTGACCTGACCGCGGACGTTTGCCGCGAACGCAATATCAAGGTTGACGAAGCCGGCTTTGAAGCCGCGATGGAAGAGCAGCGCCGTCGCGCGCGCGAATCCAGCGGCTTTGGCGCGGACTACAATGCGATGATCCGCGTCGACGGCGCCTCTGAGTTTAAAGGCTATGACAGCCTGGAACTGAATGGCAAAGTCACCGCGCTGTTTATCGATGGTAAAGCGGTTGACGCGGTGAACGCCGGTCAGGAAGCGGTTGTTATCCTCGACCAGACGCCGTTCTACGCCGAATCCGGCGGCCAGGTGGGTGACAAAGGCGAACTGAAGGGCGCCGGTTTCTCCTTCCAGGTCAGCGACGCGCAGAAGTACGGCCAGGCAATTGGCCATATTGGTAAACTGACCAGCGGTTCGCTTAAAGTCGGCGACGCCGTGCAGGCCGATGTCGATCAGGCTCGCCGCCAGCGTATCCGCCTGAACCACTCCGCGACGCACCTGATGCACGCGGCGCTGCGCCAGGTTCTCGGTACGCACGTTGCGCAGAAAGGCTCTCTGGTCAACGACAAAGCATTGCGCTTCGACTTCTCGCATTTTGAAGCGATGAAGCCGGAGGAGATCCGTGCGGTAGAAGATCTGGTGAACGCGCAAATTCGTCGCAACCTGCCGATCGAAACCAATATCATGGATATTGACGCTGCGCGTGAATCCGGCGCGATGGCGCTGTTTGGCGAGAAGTATGACGATCGCGTTCGCGTGCTGAGCATGGGCGATTTTTCCACCGAGCTGTGCGGCGGTACGCACGCCTCGCGCACCGGTGATATCGGCCTGTTCCGCATTACCTCTGAATCCGGTACCGCCGCTGGCGTGCGCCGTATCGAAGCGGTGACCGGCGAAGGCGCGATGGCGATGCTGCATGCGCAGAGCGATCTGCTGGGCGATATTGCACAGCTGCTGAAAGGGGATACCCACAGCCTCGGTGACAAAGTCCGCGCCGCGTTAGAACGCAGCCGTCAGCTGGAAAAAGAGCTGCAGCAGCTGAAAGAGCAGGCTGCCGTGCAGGAGAGCGCAAATCTCTCCAGCAAAGCGGAAGAGATTAACGGCGTTAAGCTGCTGGTCAGCGAGCTGGCCGGCGTTGAGCCGAAAATGCTGCGTACTATGGTTGACGATCTGAAAAATCAGCTGGGTTCAACGATTGTCGTGTTGGCCACGGTCGCAGAAGGTAAGGTTTCTCTGATTGCAGGTGTGTCTAAGGATGTGACAGACCGCGTGAAAGCCGGGGAACTGATTGGTATGGTCGCCCAGCAGGTGGGCGGTAAAGGGGGCGGTCGTCCGGATATGGCGCAAGCCGGCGGTACCGATGCGTCTGCTCTCCCTGCTGCGTTAGCCAGTGTGAAAGGCTGGGTAAGCGCAAAACTGTAATAACTATAATTGCATAGATGCTGTGATTCTCGGATTACAGCATCTTGCGCGAGAAGCACTGATAACGATAAAGTCGGGTTGAAGTTGTGTATATCGGCTAAACTTAGGTTTAACAGAATGTGATGCCGTGACTGCTTACACCGTAGGGTGTTTGTCATCGCTTACTTTTTGGCGTTATATGATGGATAATGCCGGGATACGAGAGACCCGACTCTTTTAATCTTTCAAGGAGCAAAGAATGCTGATTCTGACTCGTCGAGTTGGTGAGACCCTCATGATTGGAGATGAGGTCACTGTGACAGTTTTAGGGGTGAAGGGTAACCAGGTACGTATTGGCGTTAATGCCCCTAAAGAAGTCTCCGTGCATCGTGAAGAGATCTACCAGCGTATCCAGGCTGAAAAATCCCAGCAGTCCAGTTACTAAGGTTTTCGCGCCTCGCTATTTTGTGAGGCGCCTCCTTCCACCCGCCGTTTTTGCCAATTTTCCTCTCCGATAGCCTCTCATTTTTGTCTCTTTCTCCGCATCCGCGACAGTTATCTTTTGCGTTAGCCGCGGCGTAATCAGCAATTTCTTGTTGATAAAATACTCTTTTTGCCGTTTTCACAGGCTAATTGCGCGGGAAGTGTGCAAACGAAAAAAAGGTCTCGAAAAAAGGTTTGACTTATAAGTACCAGAAAGTAATATGTGCGCCATCGCAGCGACGAAGAGCAGAAACAAGTTCTTCGAAGCACTCGTAAGAGGCGTGTGGTGAGGTGGCCGAGAGGCTGAAGGCGCTCCCCTGCTAAGGGAGTATGCGGTCAAAAGCTGCATCCGGGGTTCGAATCCCCGCCTCACCGCCATTTTGCATCCGTAGCTCAGCTGGATAGAGTACTCGGCTACGAACCGAGCGGTCGGAGG
>NZ_JBEAFN010000040.1:0-29659 GCF_040061795.1 Klebsiella sp. GN_Kp190 | reverse complement strand
ACCCGGGGCTTCGCCGGAACGAGCCGTGGTTTGACTATCGCGAACCGACGTCCAGATAAACGCGATAACGAATAGAACGGTAAACAGCACCACAATGGTCGGCGCCGGGGCGCTGTCGAGATAAAACGACAGCCACACGCCGCCCAGCGAACAGCTTAACGCTATCGCCACCGCCAGCAGCAGGGCGCTGACAAAACGCCGCGTCAGCAGCAGAGCGATCGCCCCCGGCGCTATCAGCAGCGAAATCGACAAAATGATCCCCACCGCTTTCAGCGTCGCCACGATGGTCAGCGCAATCATACACAGCAGCCCATAATGCAGCAGCCCGCAGCGCAATCCGCTGGCCTTCGCCTGCTGCGGATCAAAGGCGTGCAGCAGAAAATCACGCCACTTAAGCCCGATTATCAGCGCAATCGCCAGCGCGATCAGCGACGTTTGCGCAATATCGCTGGCGGAAATACCCAGCATGTCGCCAAACAGAATATGATCGAGATGGACCTCCGACTGAATCGACACGTACAGCACCAGGCCCGCGCCAAACATCCCGGAAAAGACGATGCCCATGATCGTATCGCGCTTAATGCGGCTGTTATCATCGAGATAACCGGTGGCGATGGCGCAGAACAACCCGGCGATAAACGCGCCGATGGCGAAGGGGATACCGAGGATATACGCCACCACCACGCCCGGAAAAACTGCGTGGCTCATGGCATCGCCCATCAGCGCCCAGCCCTTGAGCACCAAAAACACCGACAGCAGCGCGCAGGGGACGGCAACGATCGCCGCCACCAGCATGGCGTTGACCATAAAGGAGAACTGGAAAGGTTCAATCAGCGCGCTCAGCATGAGGCCTCCCTGGCGCGGCGACGGCTGGCGAGCAGGCCGTGCTTCGGCGCGAAAACAAAAGCGGCTAAAAACAGCAGCGTCTGGGCGACGACGATAATCCCCCCGGTCGCCCCGTCCAGATAGTAGCTCAGCCACGCGCCGAAAAAGCTGGTCAGGCTGCCAATCGCGACGGCAATCGCCAGCAGGCGCGGGAAGCGGTCGGTCAACAGCCAGGCGGTGGCCCCGGGCGTCACCACCAGGCAAATCACCAGAAACGCGCCGACGGTCTGCAGCGCCGCCACGGTACAGGCCGCCAGCAGAGTAAAGAACAGCAGCTTCAGCGCGGTGGTATTCAGGCCAATGGAACGAGCGTGGTTCTCATCGAAAAAGGTCACCATCAGGTCTTTCCACTTCAGCAGCAGAATCGCCATCGAAATAGAGCCAATCGCCGCCAGCTGGATAATATCCTCCGGGGCGATGGCCAGAATATTGCCGAGAATAATGGTCTGGATATTCACCGAAGTGGGGTTCAGCGACACCATAAACAGGCCAATACCGAAAAAAGAGGAGAAGATCAGGCCGATAATCGCGTCTTCCTTCAGCTTCGAACGCTGGTTAAGAAACAGCATGCTGCCCGCCGCCAGGCCGCCGGAAAGAAACGCCCCCAGCGCGAAGGGCAGACCGAGCATATAAGCGCCCGCCACGCCGGGCACGATGGAGTGGGAGAGGGCGTCGCCAATCAGCGACCAGCCTTTAAGCATCAGGTAGCAGGAGAGAAACGCGCACACCCCGCCCACCAGCGCCGAGACCCACATCGCGTTCAGCATATAGTGATAACCAAACGGCTCCAGTAGCCAGCTCATCTTTCGCCTCCCGCCGCCCGACGGCTGATAAACGGCCGCTCATCGTCGGTGATAATCCGCTCTTCCGCGCCGCTCAGCACCACGTGGCGCAGCACGCCGCTAAACGCCAGTTCGAGGTTTTCGGCGGTAAAGGTGCTTTCCGTCGGGCCGCTGGCCAGCACGGTGCCTTTGACCATCACCGTGTAGTCGCAGAACTCGCTTACCGAGCCGAGGTTATGGGTGGAAACCAGCATGGTGCAGCCTTCGTCGCGCAGTTCCCGCAGCAGCTCGATGATGCGCGCTTCGGTCTGCACGTCGACGCCGGTAAAGGGTTCATCCAGCAGAATGACTTTTCCCTGCTGAGCGATAGCGCGGGCCAGAAACACGCGCTTTTTCTGCCCGCCGGAGAGTTCGCCGATCTGGCGGTGGCGGTACTCGCTCATGCCGACCCGCGCCAGGGCGGCGTCGACAATCTCATGGTCGCGCGGTTTGGCCCGCCGTAGCCAGCCCATATGGCCATAGCGCCCCATCATCACCACATCTTCCACCAGCACCGGGAAGGACCAGTCCACCTCTTCCGCCTGCGGAACGTAGGCGACGAGGTTCTGCCGCAGGGCGCGATTAACCGGCTGACCGAGAATCGCAATATCGCCTTTTCCGACGCGCACAAAGCCCATCAGCGCTTTAAACAGCGTCGATTTTCCCGAGCCGTTCACCCCGACCAGCGCCGCGATGGCGCTGCGCGGGACGCTAAAAGAAGCATCGCGCAGCGCGGTATGACCGTTGCGGTAGGTGACGCTGACGTTGTTGACCGCGAGGCCCGGCAGCTCGTGACTCATGCCTGTTTCCTTAGTCCGTCGTTGATGCCCTGGACGATGGTTTGGGTGGTGACGCGCAGCAGGTCGAGATAGGTCGGCACCGGGCCATCGGCGGCGCTCAGAGAGTCGACGTACAGGACGCCGCCGTAGTGGGCGCCGGCTTCCCGGGCCACCTGACGCGCCGGTTTATCAGAGATGGTGCTTTCGCTAAAGATAGTCGGGATCCGCTCTTTCTTCATGGTGTCGATGGTTTTGCGCACCTGCTGCGGGGTGCCCTGCTGGTCGGCGTTTATCGGCCACAGATAGCGCTCCTGGAGGCCGTTATCGCGGGCCAGATAGGAGAACGCGCCCTCGCTGGTCACCAGCCAGCGCTTATCCTGCGGCAGCTTCGCCAGTTCCGCCTTCAGCGGCGCCATGGTCTGGCGGATCTTCTCTTTGTAGGCTTCGGCGTTGTGGCGATAGGCGTCGGCGTTCGCAGGATCGTATTTCACCAGCGCGTCGCGAATATTATCGACGTAGATCAGCGCATTGTCCGCCGACATCCACGCGTGCGGGTTGGGCTTACCGTTATACGGCCCTTCGCTGATGCCCATCGGCTGAATGCCGTTGCTGACCACCACTTCCGGTACGCCGTTTAGGTGCTGATAAAAGCGGGCGAACCACAGTTCAAGGTTCAGGCCGTTGGCGAGGATCAGCTGCGCGCCCTGCGCGCGTTTGATATCCCCGGGGGTCGGCTGATATTCATGGATCTCGGCCCCCGGTTTGGTGATGGAGCTGACGTCGGCGGCGTCGCCCGCGACGTTTTGCGCCATATCGGCGATCACCGTGAAGGTGGTAATCACTTTAAATTTCTCTTTTGCCTGGACGGGGGCGACGGCCAGCAGCGCCAGCGTGGCGGCAAACATCAGATGCTTCAGGGGTGGCAGGTGCAGCATAAGGTCCCTCACAACGTTGCGGTTAATTAATCATCATTTATAGCCATTGCTATGTTATATAGCACAAGCTATTTATAAATGAAAATAATTCTTATTTAGATGTGAGGCGAATGATTAGCGTGCGAACCCGCGGCGGGAGAGGAAAAGGCCCGGCCACGCGGAAGGCCGGACGCTGAAATCAGGAGAGATCGGCCACCGACTGGCGGGGGATCAGGCGGCCCGCCAGCGTGCGCCCTTCGGGAGAGAAGGTGGGGCGCTCGTCAATCAGGTTGCGGATACGCTGCAGGCAGTTCTCCATCAGCTGCTCCAGCGGCCAGGAGATACAGGTCAGCGGCGGATTGAGCAGCGAGGCGAGGGGAGAATCTTCCAGGCTCAGCAGCGAGACCTCCTGCGGTACGGCAACGTTGAACTCGCGCAGCAGGCGCATCGCTTCGGCGGCGTAGCGGTCCCGTTTCACGATAATCACCGAGTATTTGCTGAAGCTATTAATCAGCGTCAGCAGCGCCTGTTCAACGTTATCGTTGGCCGCCAGCATCAGCTGCCGGTTAAAAGGGATGGAGTAGTTTTGCAGGACGTTGCGATAGCCTTCGAGCATCTGGCGGCTGGCGTCATCGCTGTCGTTATCAACGATCAGCGCGATATTGCGATGGCCCTTGCCGATCACGTAGCGGCAGGCGCTTTCGGTGGCAAAAGCGTAGTCGTAGCCCTGATTATTAACCCCGGCAATGCTGAAGCGGTCAAAGGAGATCACGTTGCGCGGCGCATCCGCCGGGACGGCGCCGAGCACCACCACCGCCACGCACTGGCGCTGTAAATCGTCGACGACCGCCGCCTGTTCCGCCGCATCCGTGACGTACTGAACAATCAGGTTTTTATTCAGCCCCTTCAGCGCTAGCGAGAGCATCGGCAGCAGGCGCGCGCCGCTGCTGTCATCGTTCGCCGGGATCACCAGCCCCACGTGATTGGATGTCTGACTGGCGAGGTTTTGCGCGGCAAAGCTCGGGCGGTAGTTAAGTTCCTCTACCGCGCGCAGCACCGCTTCCCGGCTCTCTTCGCGCACGCCCCGCGTGCCGGTCAGCACGCGGGATACCGTCGCTCGGGAGACATTCGCTAATCTTGAAACATCATCAATGGTTGGCATGGCATTTTCTGTCTGAATATTTTCGCCTAGCTTAGCATACCTGCTGAAAAAAGTGTCTACCGCCGACCGGCTTCAGCGTTGGCCAGAACCGGCAGCCAGGCCGCGCCGCGCACGCCGCTGGCGTCGCCGAAGCGGGCCTGTTTGATCTGCGTTCGGCAGCTGTCGGAAAAGAGATACGGGACAATCGCCGACGGCAACTGCTCATAGATTTGCCCGACGTTGGAGAGCCCGCCGCCCAGTACAATCACCTGCGGATCGAGGATATTGATTACCGACGCCAGGCTACGGCCGAAAGCGTCAATAAAATGCCGCCAGTGGGCCAGCGCCTGCGGTTCGCCGTTTTGCGCGGCGGCGATAATCGCTTCCGCAGGCGCCTGCTCGCCGTAGCGGCAGGCAAAGCCGGTACCGGAGATAAAGCTTTCGATGCAATTTTCTTTGCCGCAGTAGCAGGGCTGCGCCGGGCCGTCGCGCTCGGGGCGGTACCCCGGCAGAGGATTGTGTCCCCATTCGCCAGCGATGGCGTTAGGCCCGCTGAGCAGCCGTTGGTTCACCGCAACGCCGCCGCCGCAGCCGGTACCGATGATAACGCCGAATACGGTCGTTGCCCCCGCGCCCGCGCCGTCTACCGCCTCAGAGAGGGTGAAGCAGTCGGCATCGTTCGCCATCCATACCGGTTGACCAAGTTCCCGCATCAGGTCATGACGCAGGTCGTGGCCGTTGAGCACCAGACAGTTGCAGTTTTTAATCAGGCCGCTTTGCGGGTCGATAGCCCCCGGCAGGCCGATGCCGAGAGTAAACGGCCGTTCGCTCCAGTCGCGGACGGTCGCAATCAGTCCGAGCAGCTGCTGCATAAACGCCTGATAGCTCTCTTTATGCGTCGGACGGCGCTGGCGATAGACGCACTCGCCCGCCGCGTTGAGCAGGACGGCTTCCATTTTGGTGCCGCCAATGTCTAAACCCAGATGTAGCATGGTTGTCCTTAATTGTGGTCGACGGTTTCCCGGGCCGCTACGCGTGTAGTTCAGGTAGCCCGGCTAAGCGCAGCGCGAGCCGGGAAGTCAGTCAGCCAGGTGACATGAGCATTTACCGTTTTCCCGGGTTGCGGCGTAAACGCCTTACCCGGGCTACGTCATCTCCTCTCCCCGGAGAGGGGGAACCCTACGCGTGCAGCGGTCGCGAGCGGTAAATGGCGATCAGTTCGCCGATCAGCTCTTTCGCCAGAATCGAGGTCATCAGATGATCCTGAGCGTGAACCATCACCAGAGTCATTTTGGTTTTACCCTCGCCTTCGTCGGCCTCAATCAGCTGGGTCTGTACCAAATGCGCCTCGCGGGCAAAATGCGCCGCTTCTTTCATTTTTTCGTCGGCGGCGGCGAAATCACCCGCTTTAGCGCAGCTCAGCGCTTCGTAACAGAGACTACGCGACTGCCCGGCGTTGATGATGATACCCATTACCTGTTCTTCTAATTCCATGACAAACCTCTGAATAGTATTAATTATGCGGACTGCGGCGCGCTTTCGGCTTGGGCCGCCGCGTTAGCGTGCTCCTGCTCCAGCAGCTGTTTTTCGTAGGCTTTGAGGAACGGCAGATACATCACCATCGCCGTCGCCATGCAAATCAGGCACATGATCACCGGGCTAAAGCTCCAGTTCGCCGCCCACGAGGCGCCGATAGGGGCCGGCGTCGTCCACGGCGTCATCGACACCACGCGGCTCACCAGGTCCAGCTTCAGCGCAAAGTAGGCCAGGGTTGCGTTGATCATCGGCACCAGCACGAACGGCAGGAAGAACAGCGGATTCATAATGATCGGCGCGCCGAACAGAATCGGTTCGTTGATGTTAAATACGCCCGGCACTACGCCCATCCGGCCAATCGTCCGCAGATGCACCGCCTTACTGCGCAGCAGCATCAAAGCCAGCGGCAGGGTGGAGCCGACGCCGCCGATCAGCAGATAGTGATCCCAGAAGCCCTGGACATAGATATGCGGGATCGCGGTGCCTGCGGCCATCGCCGCCTGGTTGATCGACAGGTTCGCCATCCAGAACGGATTCATAATCCCGGTGACGATCAGCGCCCCGTGAATGCCGGCAAACCACAGCACCTGGCACACCAGCACCGACAGCAGAATCGCCGGTAGGGTATCGGACGCCGCCACCAGCGGTTTCACCAGCGACATGATCGCTTCCGGGATGATCATGCCCAGCTGCGCTTCGATAAACAGATTCAGCGGATGCAGCGTCAGCACGATCGCCAGCACCGGGATCAGGATCTCAAACGAGCGCGCCACGCCCGCCGGCACTTCAGGCGGCAGACGGATCGTAATATTGTGGCGCTTGAGGAAGGCGTACAGCTCGGTAGAGTAAATCGCCACCAGAATTGCGGTGAAGATCCCCTGGCCGGAGAAGTAGGCGGTGGAGATCTGGCCATCTTTCAGCGGCGCGGCCACCAGCAGGAACGACATCAGGGACAGCATCCCGGCGGTCAGCGAGTCCAGATTGTGGTGTTTTGCCAGGCTGGCGGCGATCCCGACGGCGATAAACAGCGTCATCACCCCCATGCTGAAGTTAAACGGCAGCATCAGCGCATCTCGATGATCGAGAGAAAATTGCAGCCAGGCGCGGGCAAAGCCCCACGTCGTATCCGGGGAAAACGGCGGGAAGATAAAGACCAGCAAAAACGAGCCGACGATCATAAAGGGCAGGGCGGTAATAAAACCGTCGCGGATGGAGGTGACGTATTTTTGTTGGCCGATCGCCCCCGCCATAGGCGTGATCTTCTGTTCAATCACGGCGATCAGCTTCGCGTACAGAGAGCTCATGATCTTTCCTTAGTTTTTGTTATCGATAAGGGAAAGCGCGAAATCCAGTACGGCGCCGCCTTTCTGCATGCCGTAATCCATCATGTTGATGGGTTCCACGCGGATACCGTATTTATCAGCCTGCTTTTGCAGATCTTTCTGCATGTATTTCACCTGCGGCCCCAGCAGGACCACCTGGTAATGGCCGACCTGTTGATCGAATTCCGCGACGCCAAAGGCGTTGATCTCCACCGGCAGACCGCGCTGCTCGGCTTCGGCGATCATTTTTTTCACCAGCAGGCTGGTGGACATGCCCGCGGAACAGCACAACATTATCTTTTTCATATATCGCTCCTGATGAGATGGATGCGCCGACTATAGTCATAACGGATATAAAACGGAAAGCGCTTTCCGTTAGTGGATTTATTTATTGTGACCACGATCACCTATGGCGGGCTTTTACTTTACCCGGGAGTGCGCGATCATCCTGGCGACACCTCTATTCTTAAAGGCAGGATTATGAACATTCAGTTGATGAATGTTGCCGTCGATATCATCGAACAGCGGCTGGCGCCGCTGGCCAACGTTCTGACGCGCAATAACCACATTACGGCGATGCGCGACAGCTTTGCGCTGGCGATGCCGTTTGTGATTGTGGGAAGTTTGCTGGTGCCGATTTTGTTTCCGCCCGTTTCCATCAACGGCGCATCGGCTTTCGGCCAGTTCTATTTCCAGCTGCGGCCCATTCTGCTGCCAACCTTTGAATTGACTATCGGGCTGGTGGCGCTGATTGTGGCCTTCGGCGCCAGCGCCAGCCTTGCCAAGCAGTACCGGCTGCCGGAGCGGCTCTGCGGGCTGACCGGCTGCCTGGCGTTTTTGCTGTTTATCGGCTTTCGCGACAACGGCGCGACCAATATTTTCCTCGGCGGAATGGGGATTTTTACCGCGCTGATTTCAAGCACTTACTCTATTGAAATCGTGCGCTTTTTCTATAAGAAAGGCTGGTGCATCCGCCTGCCGGAAGAGGTGCCGGTGATGACCCGCAACGGCTTTCAGCTGCTGATCCCGCTGCTGGTGGTGATGCTCTCTATTAGCGTCATCAACGCGCTGCTGCTGCAGAGCACCGGGCGCATTTTACCGGAGCTGATTAGCGAAGCGGTGCGGCCGCTGGTGGTGGCGTCCGATACCCTAACTGCGGTATTAATTTCTTTATTTATCTGCAACCTGCTTTGGTTTGTCGGCATTCACGGCGCGCTGATTATCACCGGGATTATGAACCCGTTCTGGATGACCTATCTGTTTGAAAACCAGCAGGCGCTGGCCGCCGGTTCCGCTACGCTGCCGCATATCTACCTGCAGGGATTCTGGGATTTCTACCTGCTGATCGGCGGCATCGGCTCGACGCTGCCGCTGGTTTTTATGGCGATGCGCAGCCGTTCGCGGCAGCTGAAAAGCGTGGGGAAAATTGGCCTCCTGCCCTCGCTGTTTAACATCAATGAGCCGATATTGTTCGGCTTTCCGATTATCATGAACCCGGTTTTCCTGCTGCCGTTTCTTTTTGTACCGCTGATAAACGCCTGTATCGCCTGGTATTTAACTCATCTTGGGGTTCTCGATCGGGCGGTGGCGATGCTGCCGTGGTCGATGCCGGCGCCGCTCGGCGCGGCGTGGTCAGCCAACGGCAGCTGGAAAAACCTCTGCATGTGCCTGTTCGCCATTTTTAATGCCTGGATGCTCTATCGTCCGTTCTTCAAGGTCTATGAACGGCAGCTCGCCGACGCCGAACGCTAAGCTTTTCGCCTGCCTGCCACAGCCCGCCGCGCGCGGGCTTTTTTATTTCCGCTCAAAGATGTGATCTAAATCACGAATATTTGCCCGCTATCGTTAAATTTGTGAACTCATCCGGCAATTACGGAAAGCGCTTTCCATTAACGGATGTACATTTCCAATTTTGATCCGTAAATTTCCTCCCGTTCTCAGGCAGTGTTAATAAAAAAATAACCAAGGATAAAAAATGATCAGGCTAAATCATTCAATACCTCTGTCTTTACTCGCCCTCGCGGTGATGAGCGACTGCGCCATCGCCGATCAGAAGTACGATTTTATGCTCCACGGCTATATCCGTTCGGGGATCCTCGCCAACGCCGACGGTAACCGCGCCGACTCCGTTGGCCTGATGCCGGACGGCAAGTGGCGTCTGGGCAACGAAGAGGACACCAAGATCGAACTGATCCCAACGGTGACGTTAACCTCGGACAGCGGCGTGGTGGCTAAAGTCCAGGCCAACATTACCCATCAGTCGAAATGCACCTCAGACTGGAACTGTCAGGATGACGACGGGCATGATGTGCAGTTCCGTGAAGGTTTTGCCGAACTGTCAAATCTCGACTTCGCCCCGGAAATGACCTTCTGGGCCGGTAAGCGCTACAGCAGCTCCAACACCTCCAGCCACCAGTTCGACTGGGAGTACATTCAGTACAACGGCACCGGCGGCGGCTTCGACAACATGGATCTCGGCTTCGCGCGCTTCGATGCCGGGGTTTACGCCTTCTCGCCGACGGATGAAACCAAAGCCTACCCGGTCGACAAAGGCGATCAGGGCTATCCGGATGACTACTCGCTCAACCTGTGGCTGAAAAAGATCGGCGGCACCGGCTTCGATCTTGAGCTGATTGGCCACCACATGAACCGCAACGAGAAGCACCCGACCTCGGCGGAGAAGGGCTACGGCGTGACCGGCGTTTACAACTTTGACGGCTTTTACGGCCTGACCGGCGGCTACTCTCGCGTGGTCTTCCAGTACGGGCGCGGCCTGGCGGCGGGAGACTCGCTGGGTAAAAACGGCTGGGGCTGGGCAAACCTCGACGATACCCAGTCCTGGCGCGTGGTGCTGGATAACATGGCCTCGCTCGGCGACTGGGAAATCTCCACGTTCGCCTACTATCAGAAAGACAAAAACTACCGCTGGTGGACGGAAGACGCCGAAGGCTGGGGGCGCACCAGCTGGGTGGCGGGGATTCGCCCGTACCAGCAGATCACCAAAAACTTCGCCATGCAGTACGAGCTGGGCTACGAATATCTCGACGATAAAAACTACAAAGGCGTGGACGGCAAAGGCAAAGGCGGCCTGACCAAAGTGACCATCGCGCCGACCCTGACCTTTGATTCCGGCTTCTGGACTCGCCCGCAGCTGCGCTTCTTCGTGACTTACGCGAAGTGGGATAAAGGGGTGTCCGACGCGCTGGACGGCAACTACGACTGGAGCACCAATACCCTTTCCGCCGGTAGCTACTCGCGCAGCGGCGACACCGATACGCTGAATTTTGGCGTGCAGGCCGAAGTCTGGTTCTAAGGAGAGATAACGATGATTAAGCCGGTGAAAAAACTGATGCTCGTCGCGCTGCTTTCGGCGCTGGGAAGCGCAGGCGCGATGGCCGCGGAGCAGTCGCACTTTGAACACTTTATTACCCGCGACGGCGCAACGTTAAAAGATGGCGACAAGGTGTTCCGCTTTGCGGGCATTCATGCGCCGGAGCTGCACCGTATCGAGGACGATGCGCGTGGTACCTGCAAGGCCGACTCACGCGGCTGGGGGCAATACTTCCGCTGGCCGACGGCGGAGGAACAGGAAAACTGGATTAAAGCGCTCGTGCAAACCGGCGCCAGGGCGCAGCGGGTATACGTGCTCTCGGTGCAGCAGACGTTTGACGAGGCCTGCGGTCGCGAAACCCATATTCTGGCCCCGGAAACCGCCGACGGCATGCCGCGCCTGAACGAAAAGGCGATGCGGGTATACGACAACATGATCGCCGAGGCGGACAAACAGGGGCTGCGCCTGATTCTGCCGTTTATCGATCACTGGTGGTGGTGGGGCGGTCGCGAGCAGCTGGCGGCGTTCTACCACGAAAAGCCGGAGGATTTTTACCGTACCGACAGTAAAACCTTCAAGGCCTATCTTGATGTGATTCGCCAGGTCATCACCCGTACCAACAGCGTGACCGGGCGCCCCTATTACGACGAAAAAGCGATTATGGCCTGGGAGACCGGCAACGAGCTGGAGGACACCAACGCGGCGTTCCTCCAGCAGACCGCCGCGTGGATCAAAAAGTGGGCGCCGCATCAGCTGGTGGTGGATGGCACCTACAAGAAAATTAATGCGTTTGCGCTTAACGATCCCCATGTTGATATCGTCAGCAACCACTACTACACCAATGCCGATAACAACCATCCCGATCAGGTGAAAAAAGACCTGACGGCGGCAGCGGGTAAGAAAGTCTACATGGTGGGCGAATTTGGCCTGCTGGACGCGCAGCAGCTTAACGCCATTATGCAGTCGATCGTCCATAGCGAAGTCAACGGCGCGCAGGCGGCGGGCGGTTTAATCTGGGGCTTCCGCGGTCATCGTCACGACGGCGGCTTCTACTGGCACAAAGAGTCCACCGGCCACTACAGCTACCATCTGCCGGGTTTCCCGGTCGAAGGTAAGGCCAACCAGGAGATGGAGGTGGTCGACCTGGTGCGCACCGCCGCCGCGCAGATGAACGGGCAGGAGAAAGCGCCGCCGCTGCCGAAACCTGACGCGCCGACGCTGCGGCCGACGGATTCACCGTTTGCGATCAACTGGCTGGGGGCGGCGGTAGGGCGCGCCTATGATGTTGAGCGCGCTGATTCGCCATCCGGGCCGTGGAAGGTCGTGGGGCGCGACATTTCCGACGGCGTTAACGAGTGGAACCCGCAGACGATGGATCTGTTCCGCGATGACTATCGCAGTCTGCGGCTGGGGAATACGTACTATTACCGCGTCATCGCTAAAAACGAGAGCGGCAGTTCATCGCCTTCGAACGTGATTAGCGTGAAGCATACTCAGGCGAATCAGGCGCCGGTAGTGGCGCTGGCGGAGACGCTCACCACCAGCCAGGACCAGGGCGTGCAGCTCAGCGCGAGCTGGCGCGATGACGCCCTCCCGGACCGCAACGTGACGGTGAGCTGGAGCAACGGCGGCAGCGCGCAGGCCCACTTCTGCGCGACGGATAAAGCCGAAACCCGCGCCTGGTTCAGCGCCCCCGGTGAATACGCGCTGACTTTTAGCGCCGATGACGGCCTGCTCAAAAGCAGCAAAACCGTTAAGGTCACGGTGACGGAAGCCGTCGGTAAAGTCCCCGCCGACTACTGCCGTTTTGGCGGCGGGGTATTGAACGTGACCGATGGCAAGATTGCGGCGGCGAAAAGCGAAAAAGACGCGCTGGCGATTGGCGACGACGGCTTCCTCGGGCCGTTCGCCAACGACGGGGATAAGGTCAGCTGGCAGGTTTCCGCGCCGTGGGCCGGCAAGTATCAGCTGCGGGTGACGTTCAGCGGCAAATGGGGCGGCAAGAAAAACTCGTTTATCGTCAACGACGGCGCGCCAATCGCGGTTGAATTCCCGCAGACCGATGAGCAGGGCCAGCAGCTGCTGGTGCCGGTTGAGCTGAAGGCCGGCGATAACCGCATCGACTTCGGTAAATTCGCCGGCGACTGGGGCTACATGTTTATCAAATCGATTGAAGTGGTTGCAGAGTAGTGCTTATTGGCTGCGCCCGTTGGGTGCGGCCTTTTTTAACTTACAGGAGGCGTTATGACCCGGTATCAGTTTCCGGAAGGCTTTTTATGGGGCGCGGCGGCATCCGGTCCGCAAACGGAAGGGATAAGCAACAAGCCGCACCGTTCTATTTGGGATAGCTGGTTTGCCGAACAGCCGGAACGTTTTTATCAGCAGATTGGGCCGCAAACCGTTTGCGACACCTATCATCAGTATCCCCAGGACGTGGCGTTGATGAAGCGGACCGGGTTCAACTCCTTCCGCACGTCGATTCAGTGGTCGCGGCTGATTGACGACTTCGAAACCGGCGCGCCCAATGCGGACGCGGTGCGTTTCTATCATGCCTACCTTGATGAGATGATTGAAAACGGCATCGAGCCGATGATCAACCTCTATCATTTTGACATGCCGGAAGCGCTGCAAAAGCAGTACGGCGGCTTTGAGTCGGCGCACGTGACCGATCTCTTCGCGCGTTTTGCCCGTACCGCTTTTGAGCTATTCGGTCACAAGGTGAAATACTGGATTACCTTCAACGAGCCGATTGTGCCGGTTGAGGGCGGCTACCTGTACGACTTCCACTATCCCTGCAAGAAAGACGGCAGGCTGGCGGCGCAGGTGGCGTTTAACATTATGCTGGCCCACGCCAAAGCGGTGCGCGAGTTTCGCGCGCTGGCGCTGGAAAGCGAGATTGGCGTGGTGCTGAATCTGACGCCGTCCTATACCCGCAACGACAGCGCGGAAGACCAAAAAGCGGCGTGGTATGCGGATCTGTTCTTCAACCGCAGCTTCCTCGATCCGCTGGTGAAGCATCAGTTCCCGAAAGCGCTGTGCGAAATTCTGGCCGCGCACCACTGCCTGCCGGAGGTGACAAAAGCCGACGTGGAGCTGATTACCGGATCGCGCGTCGATTTTCTCGGCGTTAACTATTACGTTCCGCGGCGGGTGAAGGCGCGCGAAAGCGACTATACGCTGGACTATTTCACCCCGGAGGTCTATTTCGAAAACTACGTGAATCCGCAAGGGCGCTTTAATCCTTATCGCGATAATAATGAGATTCTGCCGCAGGCGATTTATGACATTGCCGCCAATATTCGCGATAACTACGGCAATATAAAGTGGTTCCTCGCGGAAATCGGTATTGCGATGGATATTGAGTCGGAAGGCGAACCGGGCGAAGACGGGGTGATTGACGATTCGTTCCGCATCGGCCTGATGGAAGAGCATCTGGTGCAGCTGCACCGCGCGATAGCCGACGGCGCGAACTGCTTTGGCGTGCATCAGTGGACCTTTATCGATAACTGGTCGTGGATTAACTCGTTCAAGCGCCGCTACGGTTTCTGGCGGCTCGACCTGCAAACCGGAGAGCGGCAGATAAAGCGCAACGCGCTGTGGTTTGCCGAACTGGCGACCAGCAACGGCTTCAGTTCTGATAAATAGCTCGGCAAAATCCCCCGGAGGCGGCGCTTGACGCGCCTGTCCGGGCTACCAAACCGCACGAACTTGTAGCCGGCCAGATGCGCAGCATCGCCTCCGGGAAACCGTACCTACCGGGGCTTCGAGGTCCCCGCCGTCTGTGGACAGGTAGCCCGGCTAAGGCGTCAGCCGCGAGCCGGGGATTACCGGCGCTATTTTTTCATTTCCGCCAGCGAGGCTATCCAGTTCATCGCCAGCTGCGGCCACTCGGCGGCGGGCAGGCCCCGGGTCCCGCGAATGCCAAATCCGTGTTTCCCCTCGGCGAACAGATGCAGCTCGGTCGGCACCTGCTGCGCGCGCAGGGCGTTAAACATCACCAGCGCGTTATCCACCGGCACGGAAGGATCGTCCACCGCGTGGAAAATAAAGGTCGGCGGCGTTTGCGGCGTGACGTTCTGCTCCGGTGAATAGCGGTGCTGCCGCTCTGCCGTCGGCGTTTCGCCAATCAATGCCTTGCGCGATCCGGGATGGGCAATCGCCGGATCCATGGAAATAACCGGATAGCCGAGCACCGCGAAGTCCGGCCGCGCGCTCTGCTGGTCAACCGCGTCCACGGCGGCGTAAGCCGGTTCGCTATAGCGTGTCTCCAGGCTTGCCGCCACGTGTCCCCCGGCGGAAAAGCCCATAATGCCGATTTTTTGCGGGTCGATATGCCAATCGGCGGCCCGCGCCCGCAGGGTACGCAGCGCGCGCTGCGCATCGGCCAACGGCGCCTCGCTGCCTTCCGCGTGACCGTCCGCCGGCATCCGATAGGTCATCACAAACAGGGTATAGCCCCGGGCGTTAAATACCGGGGCGAGATCGCTGCCCTCTTTATCCAATACCACACGCTGGTAAGAGCCGCCCGGCGTCACCAGCAGCGCGATACCGTTGGGCTTCTCTGGCGCGTAAACGGTAATTGTCGGAGCGCGAACGCCGGTGACCGCGCGATCGGGCAGCGAGGGGTCTTTGCTGCGCTCCACCAGCGATTCGCTCGCCGGGCTGTTTTTGGCGCCGGGCGCTTCACCGCCGGGCCAGACGGAAAAGGTGGGAAGAGAGGAAAATGCAGCCTGAGAAGCCAAAAGCAAAGCGATGGCGGCGGCCAGAGGTAAACGCGTCATAAGCATCTCCATTAAGGAAAAGGCTTATTTATCATTCATCAGGAACGGGTAAAGCGAGTTGTCTCACAGAACGCTGTTTCATTAAAATCAAAATGAAACAGCGTTCTGAAGATGTGCCTACTGCAGCTGGTCTTTATTAATACCCAACCGTTTCATGCGCGAAAGCAGCGTCGTGCGCTTTAATCCCAGACGCTGGGCCGCGCCCTTCGGTCCGGCGACCACGCCGTTGCTCTCTTTCAGCACCCGGACAATCAGCTGGTATTCGTCTTCCCCTTCCTCCGGCAGCACTTCCGCCGCCAGCGGCTCCGTCTCGATACTCATTTCCGGTAAGGAGAGCTGCAGCACGCTGCCGCGGGTCAGCAGCACCGCGCGCTCAATGACGTTCTCCAGTTCGCGCACGTTACCCGGCCACTCCATGCGGCTGAGCAGGCGCAGCGTTTCCGCCGGAATGCTATCAATGTTGCGCCCGAGACGGCGGGCAATTTTAAAAGTGAAGGCCTTCACCAGCAGGGGAATATCCTCCGGCCGCTCGCGCAGGGGAGGCAGGTGGATCGGGAAGACGTTCAGCCGATAGTAGAGATCGCTGCGAAACTCGCGATCGGCGACCATTTGCTTAAGATCGCGGTTGGTGGCGGCGATCAGGCGCACGTCGGTGTGAATCAGCTTATTGCTGCCGAGACGCTCGAACTCCTGCTCCTGCAACACGCGCAGCAGTTTCGGCTGTAGTTCAATCGGCATGTCGCCCACTTCATCGAGAAACAGCGAGCTTTTGTCCGCCAGTTCGAAACGGCCGATACGCTGGGCGCTGGCGCCGGTGAAGGCGCCGCGCTCGTGGCCAAACAGGTCGCTTTCCAGCAGCCCGGCGGGCATCGCCGCGCAGTTCATTTTGACCATCCGGCGGCTATTGCGGCCGCTCAGATTATGAATAGCGCGGGCAATCAGCTCCTTACCGGTGCCGGTTTCGCCGAGGATCAGCACCGTGCTGTCGCTCTGCGCCACCATCTCCACCTGCTTGAGCACGTTGTTCATGGCCTCGCTGCGGCCGATGATTTCGCCAAACTCGCTCTCGACGTTGTTAAGCTGTTCGGTCAGGGCGAGGTTCTCATCGACCAGCCGCTCTTTCAGCCGCTGAATCTCGCGGTAGGCGAGGGCGTTGTCGATGGCGATCGAGACGCGCTCGGCGATTTGCCGCAGCAGCTTGAGGTTGGTGGTGGTGAAGACTTTCTCATCGCACTGCGCCAGCTTCAGCACCCCAAGCAGGGTATTGCCGGACATCAACGGCAGCAGGCACAGGGTCTGAATTTTGTTATCCCACATCTCGAAAAGCATTTTTTCGTACGGCGCCAGCGGGTCGTGCTGATGCAGGTTGAGCAGCAGCATCTCTTTGCTTTTGAATACCCGTTCGGTCAGGGTACCGGCTTCGTCCACTTCGCTCTGGTCGTGCACCGGGTGGCTGGCGTCGAGGTAGTGGGTGGAGTAGATATTGAGCTTGCCTTTGCGGTTGCTGCGCAGTACCACGCTGATGGCGTCGATGCGGAAGTAGCGGTGGATCTCTTTGGCCACTTCGCTGACCAGTTCGTCGATATCCAGCCGCGAGAGTACCGCGTTGGTGATCGCCACCAGGATGCGGAAGTTGTCGCGTTCCCGGCACAGCAGGTCGTAATCAACGTTGTTGCTGACCCGGCTTTGGATCTGTTCGGTCACCACGGCAACGATTTGCGTAAAGGTGTGCAGCCGCTGGTACTCTTTTTCGGTCCACGGCCGGTTGTCGTCGCGAATAAATTCGCAGCCGCCGAAAATACGCCCTTCCGCCGCCAGCGGCAGCAGGCAGTAATAGCCAAAGCTGGGGTAGAGTCCGCTTACGGCGAGCTGCGGCCAGGTTTCGGCAAAGGTGGCGCTATCGCAATGCAGCGCATCCGGGCGCGAGAGCAGGCGTCGAACCGGGCCGTTGGCGAGGACGGTTTCATCCTCGTAGCTCACCGGCTGCCCCGCGTCGTCGCAGGCGTGCCGGACCGCGCGATGGTTGCCGGGATGCCACAGAATAATCGCCGCCCGGTCGGCGAGCGCGGACTGCTGCACCAGGCCGGTCAGCGTCTCGCTCAGCGCGGCCAGATCCGGCTGCTGTAATAAAATGCGGGTGATATCAAACAGACCCTGCTGCCCAAGATCGCCCATCGGTGTATACGACATTGCTTAAGTCCAAAAGCGCCGCAAAGCGGCGCAGAAGAAAGTGATGACACAAATAATAGTCTGTTAATAAAGCGGTTGTGACCGCCATTAACCCATCCGTGGGTGCCCGCTGGTTTGGGCTGGATAATCATGCTGGCTTTTCCCGGCTCGCGCTGCGCTTAGCCGGGCTACAGGTGCGCGCAGTGTTGTAGCCCGGATAAGGCGTTAGCCGCAATCCGGGGGCCCGCACCGTTAACAAATTCTCGGCAGCGGCTCGGCGTGAGGAAGATCCAGCGTGCGCTTCACGCCGTACAGACCAACAGAGCGCACGCCCGCGCGCGGCACAACCTCGCCGATTATCGCCGCATCGCGGCCTAATGGATGAGACCGTAAATGCGCAAGCACGCTTTCCGCCGCCTCGCGGGCAACGGCGATCAGCAGCTTGCCCTCGTTGGCGAAATTAAGCGCGTCCAGCCCCAGCAGCTCGCACACGCCGCGCACGGTATCGTTCACCGGCAGCTTATTCTCGTACAGTTCAATCCCGCAGCCGCTGGCGGCGGCGAATTCATGGGCCACCGCGTTAACGCCGCCGCGGGTGGCATCGCGCAGGGCTTTCACGCCAGCAACGTCGCGCAGCGTCTGAATCAAGGGCGTCAGCACCGCGCAGTCGCTGGACAGCGCGCCGTCAAGCCCCATCTGTTCGCGCAGGTTGAGGATCGTTGCCCCGTGATCGCCAAGCGTGCCGCTGACCAGCAGCACGTCTCCCGCGCTAATCTGCTGCGCCCCCCAGCGAATACCGGTAGGGATGACGCCGATCCCGGCGGTATTGATAAACAGCTTATCCGCCGCCCCGCGCGGCACCACTTTGGTATCGCCGGTGACAATGGCGATGCCGGCCTCCCGCGCGGTCTGCGCCATGCTGTTCACCACCGCTTCGAGGGTGGCCATCTCCAGCCCCTCTTCGAGAATAAACCCGCAGGAGAGATAGCGCGGCAGCGCGCCGCTCACCGCCACATCGTTGGCGGTGCCGCAGACCGCCAGCTTGCCGATATTGCCGCCTGGGAAAAACAGCGGATCGATGACGTAGCTGTCGGTGGAGAAGGCGAGCCTGTCGCCCTGCGCGCTAAGCTGGGCGAGATCGAGACGCGCCTGATCTTCCTGCTCCGCCAGCCAGGGGTTGGCGAAAGCCTGCATAAACAGGTCGCCGATCAGCTGCTGCATCGCCTGACCGCCGCTACCGTGGGCTAACTGAACGCTTTTCATGCTTCGATTTCCTGACTGCGATATTGATACCAGGCGGCGCAGGCGCCTTCCGATGAGACCATCAGCGCGCCGAATGCGCTCTGCGGGTTGCAGGTATTGCCGAATAGCGGGCACTGGTGCGGTTTGCAGCGGCCGGTCAGCACCTCGCCGCAGCGGGCGCGCGGGTCGTCGCTGACCCGCTGCGGCGCCGGGCGGAAATGTGCTTCGGCGTCGAAACGCTGATACGCGGCCGTCAGATGCACGCCGGAGTCGTTAATCACCCCCAGACCGCGCCACTCGCTATCGCCGCTAAGGCAAAACACCTCGGCGATGGCCGACTGCGCCAGCGGGTTGCCCGCATCGGGCACCACCCGGCGATACTGGTTCTCCACGTCGCTGTGCCGCGCTATTGTCTGCTCAACCAGCATCACCGCGCCTTGCAGTAGATCAAGCGGTTCGAATCCTGCCACCACTAAAGGACGATGATAGTCGCTGGCGATAAATCCGTAGGCGTCGGTGCCAATCACCATGCTGACGTGACCGGGGGCGAGAAACGCGTCGATACCGTTATCCGGCTGGTCGAGCAGGCTGCGCAGGGTCGGCAGCAGGGTGATGTGCTGGCAGAAAAAATAGAAGTTGGCGACGCCGCGCTTGCGGGCCTGGCGCAGGGTCAGGGCGGTGGCGGGCATCGTCGTTTCAAAACCAAGGCCGAAGAACACCACTTCACGCTCGGGGTGCTGCTGCGCCAGCTTCAGGGCGTCCATCGGCGAATAGACGATGCGGACGTCGGCGCCGCGCGATTTAGCCTGCAGCAGCGAGCCGTTTTTTCCCGGCACGCGCATGGCGTCGCCAAAGGTGCAGAAAATCACCCCCGGACGGCTGGCGATATCGATACAGGCGTCGATGCGCCCCATCGGCAGCACGCATACCGGGCAGCCGGGGCCGTGAATAAACTCGATATTTTCCGGCAGCAGCTGATCGAGGCCAAATTTAAAAATGGCGTGGGTATGACCGCCGCACACTTCCATAATGCGCAGCGGACGTTCGGCGGTATGCGGCAGCAGGCGCGCGCGCTGCCGGAGGTGTTCCACCAGCTGCATCACCTGTTCCGGAGCGCGGTATTCATCGACATAGCGCATTTACCGCTCCTCGCCGTACAGCAGCGCGCCGACGTCCGGCTCGACTTCAAACATATTTTGCAGCGCCTCGAGGGTATCGCGGGCTTCGGCTTCGTTAATCACGCTCATGGCGAAACCCACGTGGACCAGCACCCACTGGCCGAGACGCGGCTGGCCGCGATCGTCAACCGCGCCCACCAGGGTCAGGTCGACTTCGCGCTGAATGCCGCACACTTCGACCTTCGCCAGATTGCCGTCAATGGCGCAGATTTGTCCGGGAATGCCTATGCACATTGTTGCGTCTCCAGCCAGCTAAGCCACTGGTCCATGCCTTCGCCGCTGGTGGCGGAAAGCAGGATGATGTCAATATCCGGGTTCACCTCGCGGGCGCAGGCCAGGCACTTTTCTACGTCAAAGTTGAGATACGGCAGCAGGTCGACCTTGTTAAGCAGCATCAGGCTGGCGGCGGCGAACATATGCGGATACTTCAGCGGCTTGTCTTCGCCTTCGGTTACCGACAGCACCGCCACTTTATGACGTTCGCCGAGGTCAAAGCTCGCCGGACACACCAGGTTACCGACGTTTTCGATAAACAGAATGCCGTGGTCCGCCAGCGGCAGGCGCGGCGCGGCGTCGGCGATCATCTGCGCGTCGAGATGGCAGCCTTTGCCGGTGTTGACCTGAATCGCCGGGGTGCCGGTGGCGCGGATGCGCGCGGCGTCGTTCACCGTTTGCTGATCGCCTTCAATCACCGCGCAGGCGGTTCTCTCTTTCAGCCGCAGCAGGGTTTCCGTCAGCAGGGTAGTTTTGCCGGAGCCGGGGCTGGAGACCAGATTCAGCACCAGCTGGTTTTTAGCGGCGAAGCGCGCGCGGTTGCGGGCGGCGAGACGGTTGTTTTTATCCAGCACGTCGATTTCCACTTCCAGCATCCGCCGCTGGCTCTGGCCGGGCGCATGGGTACCCGCCTCGCCGTGACCGTAGTGCAGGTCGCCAGCCTCCGAGCGGGTGGGGGAAAAGTTATCGGTTTTCACGCCGGTAATGTTCATCATCTGGCGCGGGGCGGGCGCGAAGGGTGCGCTGCGAAACGCCGAATGCGGGTTATGCTCGTCGCCTTCTATATAAAGGTTGCCTTCACCGCAGCCGCAGGTTGTACACATAATCTTATTACTCCACTTCTAGTCGCTGAATCTGTAAGCCGTCATCCGCCACGATTTGCAGCCGGTCGCTCTGACACTGCGGGCAGCGGCGCACGTGCTGGGAGATGAGATGCACGTACTGCTGGCAGGATTCACACCAGCATTCAGCCTGTTGTTCGGCGATATGCAGCTCGCAGCCCTCCGCCAGCGTGCCGCGGCACACCAGCTCAAAGCAGAAGGTCAGCGCGCTGGCCTCCACGCAGGAAAACGCCCCGACCTTCAGCCACACGCCGGTCACCCGACGCGCGCCGGCCTGCAGCGCCTGCTGTTCGATAATTTCCAGCGCCCGCTGGCTAAGAGTGATTTCGTGCATGGTGCCTCCGTATCGCGATGGCCCTTTAATGCAATAACGATGCCAGGTCATAGGTAATGTCACGAAAATGTCGATGACACGCTGCAGACGTCGTCATCGACATGTCTTTCCGCCCCCCGTAATTTTATAAACATGTTTAAAATCAATTAATTAAATTTTGGCATGAAAAGTGCTTAACCGGTGCATCTCATACAACGGGGGATCCGGGATGACTATTTGGGAATTAAGTGAAAAGGCGGACTACATCGCCGATCGTCACCGTCAGCATCAGGAGCAGTGGCACACCTACTGCAACTCCTTGGTACAGGGGATAACCCTGTCGAAAGCGCGTCTGCATCACGCCATGAGCTGCGCGCCGGATAAAGAGCTGTGCTTCGTACTGTTTGGCCATTTTCAGGTCTACGTTGCGCTGGCGGAAGGGTTTAACAGCCACACCATCGAGTATTACGTGGAAACTAAAAACGGCGACGACAGACGTCTGATTGCCCAGGCCACGCTGGGCTCAGACGGCACCATTGATGGCCGGATTAGCAACCGCGATCGCGAGCAGGTTCTGGAGCACTATCTGGCGACTATCGCCAGCGTTTACGACCGTCTCTACGAGGCTATCGAACAAGACCAGCCGGTGGATTTAAGCCACCTGACGCTGGCCCGTTAATCGTCAGGTGTCGACAAGTGTCGAAGCTGACACCTGCGCAACCTGTTTTCGTCAAAAATGACTTTCACCTGAGGATGACCCGGTGAACCGTTTTGTAATTGCTGACTCCACCGTCTGTATCGGCTGTCGCACCTGCGAAGCCGCCTGCGCTGAGACTCACCGCCAGCAGGGCCTGCAGGCCATGCCCCGGCTGCATTTAATGCGCAATGAAAAAGAATCCGCGCCGCAGATGTGCCACCACTGTGAAGATGCTCCCTGCGCCGCCGTCTGCCCGGTTAACGCCATTAATCGCGTCGATGGCGCGGTGCAGCTCAATGAGAGCCTGTGCGTAAGCTGCAAGCTGTGCGGCATCGCCTGTCCGTTCGGCGCCATTGAGTTTTCCGGCAGCCGTCCGCTGGATATGCCGGCTAACGCCAATACGCCCCTGGCCCCCGCCGCGCCGCCGGCGCCGGCCCGCGTCAGCTCGCTGCTCGACTGGGTGCCGGGCGTGCGCGCCATCGCCGTCAAATGCGACCTGTGCCACTTCGATGAGCAGGGCCCGGCGTGCGTACGCACCTGCCCGACCAAAGCGCTGCTGCTGGTGGATATCCGCGATATCGCCCAGGCCAGCAAGCGTAAGCGGCAGCTGACTTTTAATACCGATCTCGGCGATCTGTCGCTGTTCCAGGCGCAACAAGGGGACGTGAAATGAGTGTGATTTCCTTAGTGAATCAGGCGGTGGCCTGGTACGCCGCCAGCGCGGTGCTGGCGTTTCTGTTCGCCCTGCGCAAACCGCTGAGCGGGGCGATCGCCGGGATTGGCGGCGCGGTCGCCAGCGCGATGCTGGTGCTGGCGGGCGGAACGGCGCTGCTGATGCCGGAGCGCGTTAGCGGCGGCATGCTGCAGATGCTGCATTTGACCCTGCGCGTGGGCGGCGTCAACGCGCTGTGGCTGCTGGCGATCGGCCTGTCGGCGCTGCCGATTTCGCTGTTCAATATCGCCTGGCATCGTCACCCGCAGGTGAAAGCCAACGGCCTGCTGGTGAATCTGCTGCTGGCCGCCGCCGTCTGCGCCGTGGTGGTGACAAACTTCGGCGCGCTGGTGGTGATGGCGGAGATTATGGCCCTTTGCGCCGCGTTTCTTACCGGCTGCGCGCAGTCCGGCAAGCTGTGGTTTGCGCTGGGTCGCCTCGGTACGCTGCTGATGGCGTGGAGCTGCTGGCTGGTCTGGTCGTCCTACGGCACCCTTGAGCTGGCGCAGATTACCCAGCTGGCGATGGCGGCGCCGCAGAACGCGCTGCTGTGGCTGCCGGGCCTGGTCGGCTTTGCGCTGCTGGCCGGAGTTATTCCGCTGCACGGCTGGGCGCCGCAGGCTCACGCCGGTGCCAGCGCGCCGGCCGCCGCGCTGTTTTCCACGGTGGTGATGAAGGTCGGTCTCTACGGCATCCTGACGGTCTCGCTGGCCGGCAGCGTACCGCCGCTGTGGTGGGGCGTGATGCTGCTGGTGTTGGGCATGATCACCGCCTTCGTCGGCGGGCTGTACGCCCTGATGGAGCACAATATTCAGCGCCTGCTGGCGTACCACACCCTGGAAAACATCGGCATTATCCTGCTCGGCCTCGGGGCGTTCGTCACCGGCGTGGCGACCCATAACCCGACCCTGATGGTGCTGGGCTTTATTGGCGGCATGTATCACCTGATCAACCATAGCCTGTTTAAAACCACCCTGTTCCTCGGCGCGGGGGCGGTGTGGTTCCGCACCGGCCATCGCGATATCGAAAAGCTCGGCGGGATCGGCAAGAAAATGCCGCTGATTTCGCTCGCGATGCTGGTGGGCCTGATGGCGATGGCCGCGCTGCCGCCGCTGAACGGCTTTGCCGGGGAGTGGGTTATCTATCAGTCCTTCTTTAAGCTGAGCACCGGCGACGCGTTTGTTGGCCGCCTGCTCGGGCCGCTGCTGGCGGTGGGCCTGGCGATTACCGGCGCGCTGGCGGTGATGTGTATGGCGAAAGTCTACGGCGTCACCTTCCTCGGCGCGCCGCGAAGCAAAGAGGCGGAAAACGCCACCTGCGCGCCGGGGCTGATGACCTTTAGCGTGGTACTGGCCGCCGTCTGCTGCGTGATTGGCGGGGTTGCCGCGCCGTGGCTGCTGCCGCTGGTGAGCGGGGCGTTTCCGGTGCAGGCGGAGGTCTCCAGCGCGGTGTCCCAGCCGATGATCGCCATTCTGCTGATTGCCTGCCCGCTCCTGCCGCTGCTGCTGATGATCTTCTTCAAGGGCGATCGCCTGCCGGCGCGCTCCCGCGGCGCGGCCTGGGTCTGCGGCTACGACCATGAAAAATCCATGGTGGTGACCGCCCACGGTTTCGCCATGCCGGTGAAAGAAGCCTTTGCGCCGATTCTGAAACTGCGCCACTGGCTGAACCCGGTGCGCCTGGTGCCCGGCTGGCAGAACGCTTCCGCGCCTGCGCTATTTCGCGGCGTGGCGCTGGTGGAGCTGGCGGTACTGGTGGTGATTGTGATTTCCCGAGGAGCCTGAGAATGAGCGTATTAATTGCATTGTTGCAGGCGCTGGTGCTGTTCGCCGTCGCGCCGCTGTTGTCCGGGGTGACCCGCGTCGCCCGCGCGCGTCTGCATAATCGCCGCGGTCCGGGCGTGCTGCAGGAGTACCGGGACATTCTGAAACTGCTGGGCCGCCAGAGCGTTGGCCCGGATGCCTCCGGCTGGGTCTTCCGCCTGACGCCGTACGTGATGGTCGGCGTGATGCTGACCATCGCCACCGCGCTGCCGGTGGTGACCGTTGATTCGCCGATGGCGGGGCTGGGCGACCTGATTACCCTGATCTACCTGTTCGCTATCGCCCGCTTCTTCTTTGCTATTTCCGGCCTTGATACCGGCAGCCCATTTACCGCTATCGGGGCGAGCCGCGAAGCGATGCTCGGCGTGCTGGTGGAGCCCATCCTGCTGCTCGGCCTGTGGGTCGCGGCGCAGGTCGCGGGGTCCACCCATATCAGCAGTATCACCGACACCATTTATCACTGGCCTGTCGCCCGCACTCTTCCGCTGATTCTGGCGCTGTGCGCCTGCGCCTTCGCCACCTTTATCGAAATGGGCAAGCTGCCGTTCGACCTGGCGGAAGCGGAGCAGGAGCTGCAGGAAGGCCCGCTCTCGGAATACAGCGGCAGCGGCTTCGGCGTGCTGAAGTGGGGCATCAGCCTCAAGCAGCTGGTGGTCCTGCAGATGTTCGTCGGCGTATTTATCCCGTGGGGACAGATGACCAGCTTTAGCGTCGGCGGTCTGCTGCTGGCGCTGGTGGTTGCCGTCGTCAAGCTGGTGCTCGGCGTGCTGGTGATTGCGCTGTTCGAAAACAGCATGGCGCGTCTGCGCTTTTGCGCCACCTCCCGCGTCACCTGGGCCGGGTTTGGTTTTGCCTTTTTAGCCTTCGTCTCCTTGCTGGTGGCGTGATTTAAGAGAGTTTGAGCATGTCTGAAGAAAAAATCGGTCAACACTATCTCGCCGCGCTGCATCAGGCCTTTCCGGGCGTGGTGCTGGATGAAGCCTGGCAGACCAAAGACCAGTTGACGGTCACGGTGAAGGTCAACTATCTGCCGGAAGTGGTCGAGTTCCTGTACTACAAGCAGGGCGGCTGGCTGTCGGTGCTGTTCGGCAACGATGAACGCAAGCTGAACGGCCACTACGCCGTCTACTACGTGCTGTCGATGGAGCAGGGCACGAAGTGCTGGATCACCGTGCGCGTGGAAGTGGACGCCAATAAACCCGAGTATCCGTCGGTGACGCCGCGCGTGCCGGCGGCGGTATGGGGCGAGCGCGAAGTGCGCGACATGTACGGCCTGGTGCCGGTGGGGCTGCCGGACGAGCGCCGGCTGGTGCTGCCGGACGACTGGCCGGATGAACTCTATCCGCTGCGTAAAGACAGCATGGACTACCGCCAGCGTCCGGCGCCGACCACCGACGCCGAAACCTACGAGTTTATCAACGAGCTGGGCAGCAAGAAAAACAACGTGGTGCCGATTGGCCCGCTGCACGTCACCTCCGACGAACCGGGCCACTTCCGCCTGTTCGTTGACGGCGAGAATATTATCGACGCCGACTACCGCCTGTTCTACGTCCATCGCGGGATGGAAAAGCTGGCGGAAACCCGGATGGGCTACAACGAAGTCACCTTCCTGTCGGACCGGGTGTGCGGTATCTGCGGTTTCGCCCACAGCACCGCCTACACCACTTCGGTGGAGAACGCGATGGGGATCGTGGTGCCGGAGCGCGCGCAGATGATCCGCGCCATTCTGCTGGAGGTGGAGCGCCTGCACTCGCACCTGCTGAACCTCGGCCTCGCCTGCCACTTTACCGGCTTCGACTCCGGGTTTATGCAGTTCTTCCGCGTGCGCGAAACCTCGATGAAGATGGCGGAAATTCTTACCGGGGCGCGTAAAACCTACGGTCTGAACCTGATTGGCGGCATTCGTCGCGATCTGCTGAAAGAGGACATGATCCAGACCCGCCAGCTGGCGCAGCAGATGCGCCGCGACGTGCAGGAGCTGGTGGATATGCTGCTCAGCACGCCGAATATGGAGCAGCGTACCGTGGGCATCGGTCGTCTCGACCCGCAAATCGCCCGCGACTTCAGCAACGTTGGTCCGATGGTGCGCGCCAGCGGCCACGCCCGCGATACCCGCGCCGATCACCCGTTTGTCGGCTACGGCCTGCTGCCGATGGAAGTGCACAGCGAACAGGGCTGCGACGTCATCTCGCGCCTGAAGGTGCGCATCAACGAGGTCTACACCGCGCTGAACATGATCGACTTCGGCCTCGATAACCTGCCGGGCGGCCCGCTGATGGTCGAAGGGTTCACCTATATTCCGCACCGCTTCGCGCTGGGCTTCTCGGAAGCGCCGCGCGGAGATGATATCCACTGGAGCATGACCGGCGACAACCAGAAGCTGTACCGCTGGCGCTGCCGGGCGGCGACCTACGCCAACTGGCCGACCCTGCGCTATATGCTGCGCGGCAATACCGTCTCCGACGCGCCGCTGATTATCGGCAGCCTCGACCCGTGCTACTCCTGCACCGACCGCATGACCGTAGTCGACGTGCGCAAGAAGAAAAGCAAAGTGGTGCCGTACAAAGAGCTGGAGCGCTACAGCATCGAGCGTAAGAGCTCGCCGCTGAAATAAGGAATCGCCATGTTTACCTTTATTAAAAAAGTCATCAAAACCGGCACCGCGACGCACTCATACCCGCTGGAGCCGATGCCGGTGGATAAAAACTTCCGCGGCAAACCGGAGCATAACCCGCAGCAGTGCATCGGCTGCGCCGCCTGCGTTAACGCCTGTCCGTCGAACGCCCTGACGGTGGAGACCGATCTGGCCACCAACCAGCTGGCGTGGCAGTTCAACCTCGGACGCTGCATTTTCTGTGGACGCTGCGAAGAGGTTTGCCCGACGGCGGCGATTAGGCTCTCTCAGGAGTACGAGCTGGCGGTGTGGAAAAAAGAGGATTTCCTCCAGCAGTCGCGTTTTGCCATCTGCCACTGTCGGGTATGCGCACGGCCGTTCGCCGTACAGAAAGAGATCGACTACGCCATCGCGCTGCTCAAACACAACGGCGACAGCCGCGCCGAGCTGCATCGCGAAAGCTTTGAGACCTGCCCGGAGTGTAAACGCCAGAAGTGCCTGGTGCCGTCCGACCGTATTGAACTGACTCGCCATATGAGAGAGGCCAGCTGATGAGCAACTTATTAGGCCCGCGCGATGAAAACGGCATTCCGGTGCCGATGACGGTGGATGAGTCCATCGCCAGCATGAAGGCATCGCTGCTGAAGAAAATTAAGCGTTCCGCCTACGTCTACAGGGTGGACTGCGGCGGCTGCAACGGCTGCGAGATCGAGATTTTCGCTACCCTGTCGCCGCTGTTCGACGCCGAGCGTTTTGGGATCAAAGTGGTGCCGTCGCCGCGTCACGCCGATATTCTGCTGTTTACCGGGGCGGTAACCCGGGCGATGCGTTCTCCCGCGCTGCGCGCGTGGCAGTCCGCGCCGGACCCGAAAATCTGTATCTCCTACGGCGCCTGCGGCAACAGCGGCGGCATCTTCCACGACCTCTACTGCGTATGGGGCGGCACCGATAAAATCGTGCCGGTGGATGTCTATATTCCCGGCTGCCCGCCGACCCCCGCCGCGACGCTGTACGGCTTCGCGATGGCGCTGGGCCTGCTGGAACAGAAAATCCACGCTCGTCTGCCGGGCGAACAGGACGAACGGCCGACCGAGCTTCTGCACCCGGATATGGTACAGCCGCTGCGGGTGCGCATCGACCGCGAAGCGCGCCGGCTGGCGGGCTATCGCTACGGTCGCCAGATAGCCGACGACTATATGCGCCTGCTGGGGCAGGGCGATAGCCAGGTGGTGCGCTGGCTGGAGGCGGAAAAAGATCCGCGCCTGACCGAGATCGTCACCCATCTGAACCAGGTGGTCGAGGGAGCGCGTATCCGATGAGCGAGACGGTGGTGTTCAGTCAGCTGAGCCGTAAATTTATTGATGAGAACGATGCGACGCCCGACCAGGCGCAGCAGGTGGTCTATTACAGCCTGGCGATTGGCCACCACCTCGGCGTCATCGACTGCCTTGAGGCGGCGTTGAGCTGCCCGTGGCAGGCGTATCTGGCGTGGATTGCGACCCTCGAAGAGGGCAGCACCGCGCGGCGCAAAATGGAAGGCGTGCCGAAGTACGGCGAGATTGTTATTGACAGCAATCATGTGACGATGCTGGCCAACGCTTTTGATAAAGCGCAGGCCCGGCAGACCCCCGAGCAGCAGGCGTGGAGCAAAACGCTGCTCAGCATGCTTCATGATATTCACCAGGAAAGCGCCATCTACCTGATGGTGAGGAGACTCCGTGACTGACGTTTTACTCTGTGTCGGCAATAGTATGATGGGCGACGACGGCGCAGGTCCGCTGCTGGCGGAGATGTGCGCGGCTAATCCCGTCGGCGAATGGGTGGTGATTGACGGCGGCAGCGCGCCGGAGAACGATATCGTCGCCATTCGCGAGCTGCGCCCCGAGCGCCTGCTGATCGTCGATGCCACCGATATGGGCCTGAATCCCGGCGAGATCCGCATCGTCGATCCGGACGATATCGCCGAGATGTTTATGATGACCACCCACAATATGCCGCTCAACTATCTGATCGATCAGCTAAAAGAGGATATCGGCGAGGTGATTTTCTTGGGTATTCAGCCGGATATCGTCGGCTTTTATTACCCGATGACCCAGCCGATTAAGGACGCGGTCGAGGTGGTGTACGCGCGGCTTGATGGCTGGCAGGGGAATGGCGGTTTTGCGGCACTTGAAGCCGCAGAGGAGCCGGCGTTCCCCGGCTAAGCGCAGCGCGAGCCGGAAGTTCGGCCTGGGGGAGCAAGCGTACTTTTTTCCCGGGTCGCGGCGTAAACGCCTTACCCGGGCT
>NZ_JBEAFN010000039.1:0-30153 GCF_040061795.1 Klebsiella sp. GN_Kp190 | reverse complement strand
GCCGGAGAAAGTATCGGCAACTAAAAATGGTTGCAGGCGTTCACAGTATCTACCGGCCAGCAGCCGGCTCAACTCCGCAGCCCGAGCGGCGCAGCGCCACCGGGAAGAAACAGTGATATTAGCCAGGCTAATTGAGCCGCTTCACCGGCCAGAAGATCGTCAGCACCCCGGCGACAATCAGCAGCACGCCCAGCAGCGATTGCCAGTGGAAAGGCTCATGCCAGCCGGGGAGCCAGATGGCGGCGGCCCATACCAGGATGTAGCTCAGGCTCAGCAGCGCGTAGGCTTTCGCCAGCGGCAGTTGATGGAGGGCGAAGTACCAGCAGACCATCGACAGCAGGTAACCCATAAGCCCGAACGCCAGGCCAAACGTGCCCGCCCGCAGATGCAGCAGATGGTTGAGGAAGGTGAATATCTCCGTCAGCGGCGGGAGCTCGACCATCGCGCTGCGCAGCAGCAGCTGCGCGCCGCTCGCCAGGCCGACGCTGAACAACGCCCAGATTAAGCCCATCAGATACGGCTCCCGAGAATAACGATCCCAACGACGATGAGTCCCACGCCAAGCCAGTGGCGACGCGCGACCGGCTCGCGCCAGATCCCCCACGCCGCCAGCGTCACCCAGACGAAGTTCAGGCTCAGCATGGGATAGGCGATGCTGACCGGGATCGACTGCAGCACGCTAAGCCACAGCAGCATGCTGCAGCCGAGAGAGAGCAGCGCGAGCCCCAGCCAGACAAGGATATGGTACCCGCGCCGCCCGGATTTGGGCGGGCGGGTCGCCTGTTTCTGGCACAGCTGTCCGGCGCAGCTCAGCAGGCTGGCGAAAACCAGACAGATCCAGACGCTCATTGCGGCAGATACTGGATATACACCACGCGCCCAAGCTCGTAGGAGCTATCCGGTTTCGGTAGCGCTAAATCAGCCATACTTTCTCCTTTATCCATCAGCAGAACCAGCGAGACGGGGCCCTGTTGGCGGTGCGTCGCTAGCCAGTCAGCAAAATGGGCTTGATCGACAAACTGGTGCTGCGCGTCCGGCCAGGAGAGACCGTACTTCAGCTCGCCCTGCTTGTCGAACAGAATGATATCGCTGCGCTTGAGCTCCCACGACAGCCCGCCGGCGATACCGACGTTATTGGTCAACACGTAGCGGCTCGGGGTCAGCGATTCGCTGACGATATCCACCAGGAACTGCGGCTGCTTGCTGTCGATCACCCGATCCGGGATAGCGAAGCCCACCAGCAGCGCCAGCCCGAGCGGGCAGCAGGCGGCGAGGGTCCAGCGGCGGCCGTTGTCCTTCATCGCCAGCCAGCCCATCAGCGCCCAGCAGCCAAATATCAGCGCCGCCAGCAGGCACTTATAGAGCTCAATATGGCTCCATACCGGCTTGTGCATAAAACCCCACGGCGAAACCACCAGCACGGCGACCAGGCCAATCAGGCCAAAGGCCAGGTTGATCGCGCCGTTAATTTTCAGCGCCTTCGCCCCCGCCTTCGCCGCGTCCAGCGCGTAGCGCGCCATCAGAATCGACAGGGGAGCAAAACAGGGCAGGATATAGGTTGGGAGTTTACCCTTAGCAATGCTGAAGAACAGGAACGGCATCGCCACCCATCCGAGCAAATAGAGCGCACCGCGCGACTCATCGCGTTCGGTCCAGCCGCGCTTGAGCGCACCCGGCAGCAGCGCCAGCCACGGCAGGCTGCCGGCAATCAGGAACGGAATGTAGTACCAGAACGGCGCTTTATGCTGGGCATCTTTTTCCGCGAAACGCTGGATATGCTCCACCCAGAAGAAGTAGCGCCAGAAGTCCGGCTCGCGTTTGGCGATGGCAAGACCCCACGGCAGCACCACCAGCGCGCAGACGCCCACCGCCAGCCAGCCGTAAGTCAACACTTCGCGCCAGCGCTTACGCGCAATCACCCACGGTAGTACCCCGACCACCGGCACCGCCAGCGCGAGGAAGCCTTTGGTCATCACCCCCATCCCGCAGGCCACGCCGAGTAAAACATAGCCGAGAATTTTGCCGCCGCGGCTTTGGGCCTGCGCCGCGCCCCAGAAGCTGCACATCGCCAGCGCCATCCACATGGTGATCATCGGGTCGAGCACCGCGTAGGTGCCGATACCGTAGACCAGCAGCGCGGTCAGGAAGATCGCCGGTGACAGGATCGCGACGCGTTTATCGCGGAAAAGACGCCATGCCAGCCAGGCGACCAGCAGAGCGGTGACGGTAATGGAAAACACCACCCCAAAGCGGACGGCAAAATTATTGTGGCCGAATAGCCACTGGCCGATGCTGTTGATCCAGTAGCCGGCAATGGGCTTTTCAAAGTAGCGCAGCCCGAGGAAATGCGGCACCACCCAGTCGCCGGTCGCCAGCATTTCGCGGCTGATCTCCGCGTAGCGGGTTTCATCAGGCTGCCAGAGCAGGCGGAAGTTAAGCGGCAGTAAATAGTAGAGGACAAAAAGGGCGACCAGAGAGGCGCCGTAGCGAATGCTTTTCATCAAACACCCGAATTGAGTAATTGTTCACGTCCAAGCCAGCCTTCCCGGCCGGCCAGTTCACCACGAACCACTTTACCTCGCGGCAGCACGCTAAAATCGGCGGGCAGCAGCTGGCTTAGCGGGCAAAACCGGATCTCTTCCTGTGCGGCCATGGTCAGCAGTTCATCAAACTGCTCCGCGAAGGCGATGCCTTCCACTTCGGCATGGATGGTATAGACCGGCGTCCCCGCGTCGCGATGGATGCAGTCCAGCAGATAGCGGTTGAAGCCCGCACTATCCACCGCGTTGCCCACCACTTCATCCCAGGTCGGTAAGGTTACCGGGATCTGCACGGTTCCCGGCGCGCCGTTCCCCAGCTGCGGCAGAAAAGGCCCGGTCCCCCGGCAGTCGCTGTTATAGAGGAAATCGAAAGCCTCTTTGGCTTTGATCACCCGCTGATCGGCACGCCAGCCGGCAACGGCGGAACAGGTTACCGGGCGACCGATAATCCGCTCCAGCTCCAGCAGCCCGCGTTCAACCTCCAGCGTCAGCCTTTCCTGCGGCCAGACGCCGCTCCACGCCTGCCAGCTATAGTGATCCCAGGCGTGCAGGCCGACTTCATGCTCCTGCGCGGCGGCGCGGATAACGTCCTCATTCCCGGCGCCGATCCTGCGCCCTGGCCAGGCGGTACCGGCCAGCAGGATATCCCAGCCGTACAGCGACGCGGCCTTTGAGCGCAGCATCTTCCACAGAAACTTCGGTTTTATCAGGCGCCAGATATGGCGCCCCATGTTGTCCGGCCCGACGCTGAAAAAGAAGCTTGCCTGAATCCCGTGCTGGCTCAGCAGAGCCAGCAGCCGCGGGACCCCGTCCCGCGTGCCGCGAAAGGTATCGACATCTATGCGTAAGCCGACCTGTTTCATGATTTTCCGCTGTCCGTCAGCTCAACCGTGCGCAGGAAGAAGTCCAGGGTGTGTTCCACGGTCTCTTCCATTTCCACCGTTGGCACCCAGTTCAGGCAGCGCTTCGCGTTGCGAATGCTCGGCTTACGATGTTCGACGTCCTGGTAGCCTTTACCGTAGTAATCGCTGCTTTCCACTTCGCGGAACCCGGCAAACGGCGGGAAGCGGTCGCGCAGCGGATGGCGTTCAAAGCAGGCCAGCAGCATTTCCGCCAGCTCTTTGATACTCGCTTCGTTATCCGGGTTGCCGATGTTGATGATCTGCCCGTCGCAGCGGCCGTCTTTGTTCTCAATGATGCGGAACAGCGCTTCGATACCGTCGCTGATATCGGTAAAACAGCGTTTCTGCTTACCGCCCTCAATCAGCTTGATCGGCGAACCTTCAACCAGGTTCAGGATCAGCTGGGTGATGGCGCGAGAGCTACCGATGCGCGCGGCGTTGAGGTTATCGAGGCGCGGCCCCATCCAGTTAAACGGACGGAACAGGGTAAACTTCAGGCCGTTCTTATCGCCGTAGGCCCAGATCACGCGGTCCAGCAGCTGCTTGGAGACCGAGTAGATCCAGCGCTGTTTGTTAATCGGCCCGACCACCAGATTGGAGGTATCTTCATCGAAGTTATTGTCGGTGCACATGCCGTACACTTCCGAGGTCGACGGGAAGATGATGCGCTTATCGTATTTCACGCAGTCGCGGATAATCTTCAGGTTCTCTTCGAAATCCAGCTCAAACACGCGCAGCGGGTTGCGGGTATATTCGATTGGCGTGGCAATCGCCACCAGCGGCAGGACCACGTCGCACTTCTTAATGTGGTACTCGATCCACTCGGAGTGAATGCTGATATCGCCTTCAACGAAGTGGAAGCGCGGGTTGTCGAGGAAGCGGCTGATAGCGTCGGAGCCAATGTCCAGGCCGTAAATCTCGTAGTTGTCGTCCTGCAGCAGACGCTCGGTCAGGTGGTTGCCGATAAAGCCGTTCACCCCGAGGATCAGCACGCGGGTACGGCGCTTAATCGCCACCACCGGTTTGCTGCTCAGCACCGCGCCGGCAACCAGGCCAAGCGCCTGCGCCAGCTGCGTACCCTGCATATAAACGCCGCGCTCGGTCTGCCCGGTAACGATTTCTAACGCCCCTTCCTGGCAGGCGACCACCAGCGGCGCAACGGAGATCACCGTCCCCGCTTTGGCGGCGGCCAGATCGTGGCGCACGCGGGATTTCCAGACGATAAACTTGTTCGCGCCGGCGTAGCCGAACGCGCCCGGCCACGGATCGGAGACCGCACGGACGAGGTTGTGCAGCGTCTGGGCCGAGCGTTCCCAGTCGAGGCGACCGTCTTCCGGCGTACGGCGACCGACGTAAGTCGCCTGGCTTTCATCCTGGGCGCGCTCTTCGGTTTTGCCGTCGCGGATGGCGGGCAGCGCCTGAGCCAAAAGTTCCGACGCCGCGGAACAGAGCTTACGGTGCAGCGCTAGCGCCGCGTCATCCGCGCCGATCGCGACGCTTTTCTGCGCCACGATATTGCCGGCATCGGCGCGGTTAACCATACGGTGCAGCGTCACGCCGGTTTCGCTTTCGCCGTTCACCAGCACCCAGTTCAGCGGCGCGCGGCCGCGGTATTTTGGCAGCAGTGAACCATGCAGGTTAAAAGCCCCCTGCGGCGCAATATTCAAAATGTCATCGCACAGCAGGTTGCGGTAGTAGAACGAGAACAGCACGTCCGGTTTAATCTCACGGATACGTTCGATCCACAGCGGATGATTCGCATCTTCCGGCGCCCATACCGGGATGCCTTGCTCAGCGGCAATACGCGCCACGGAGCCAAAAAAATGGTTTTCGCCAGGGTTATCCGGATGGGTAAAAATAGCGGCGATGTCATAACCGGCATCCAGCAGAGACTGAATACCTGCACAACCCATATCGTGATAAGCGAAGACTACGGCTTTCATGAACGATCTTCCTCTTGAGATGCCGTTTCCGGCTGGCGAACAACACGTTGAATAAAGTAGCGAGGGCGGGCGCGGACATCGTTATAGATGCGGCCGATATACTCCCCGAGCAGGCCCATCCCGACAAACTGGGCGCCGATAAACATGAACAGCACCGCGAACAGCATGAACACCCCTTCCGCCGCCCACTGGGGACCAAACACCAGACGCAGCACCACCAGCATCAGGCCGAAGGCGAAGCCCAGCAGAGCGATGACGCTGCCGAACAGGCTCAGCAGGCGCAGCGGCGTGGTGGTCAGGCAGGTCACCAGGTCGTACATCAGGTTAATCAGGCGCATAAAGCTGTATTTAGAATCGCCGAATTCGCGCTCGGCGTGCATCACCGGGATCTCAACCGCCCGGCGGGCAAAAGTGTTCGCCAGAATCGGGATAAACGTACTGCGCTCATGGCAGTTGAGCATCGCGTCGATGATATGGCGGCGATAGGCGCGCAGCATGCAGCCATAGTCGCCCATCGCTTTACCGGTGGTGCGCTGGATCAGGCGGTTGATCATCTTCGAGGCGCTTTTACGGAAGAAGGTGTCCTGGCGGTTCTGGCGCACGGTACCGACCACGTCGTAGCCCTCATCGGCCTTCTCGACCAGGCGCGGGATCTCTTCCGGCGGGTTTTGCAGGTCGGCATCAAGGGTAATGATCAGGTCGCCGGTAACGTGGCTGAAGCCCGCCATAATCGCCGAGTGCTGACCATAGTTGCGGTTCAACAGGACCGCCACCACGTGGCTGCCTTCGGCCTCGGCGGCTTCGGTGAGCATTCGCGCCGAGTCATCGCTGCTGCCGTCGTCGACCAGCAGAATTTCATATTGCCGTCCGAGCGTCGCGCAGGCGGTGTCGGTGCGGCGGATAAGCTCCGGCAGGCTCTCCTGTTCGTTATACACAGGAATAACGACCGAGACCTTTTTCACGGGAGGATAGCTAAACATATCAACGTCCTGACAGCTGGTGCAGTGCGGAAATGACCCGAGTGACATCGTCATCGGTCATATCCGGGAACAACGGAATGGAACAAATGCGCGCGCTGTTCCATTCCGTATGCGGTAATGAAACTTCAGGGAAACGCTCGCGGTAATACTTTTGCGTATGGGCCGCGCGGAAGTGCAGGCCGGTGCCAATGCCCATGGCCTTCAGTCTTTCCATCAGCGCATCGCGGCTGATGCCGCAGGCGGCTTCGTCAACGCGGATAATAAACAGGTGCCAGGCGTGCTGATGCTCCCACGACGGCGCCACCAGCGGCCTGAAGGGCGTATCCGCCAGCTCGCGCAGATAGCGTTGCGCAATGGCGGCGCGGCGCTGATTGGCGTGGGCGAGCTTATCCAGCTGCACCAGCGCCAGCGCGGCGTTGATATCCGCGAGATTGTATTTAAAGCCCGGCGAAATCACCTCCGCCTGCGGCGCGCGGCCCAGGGTCTGGCGGTCATAAGCGTCAACGCCGAGGCCGTGGAACTTCAGGCTGCGAATGCGCGCGGCCAGCTCGTCATCGTCGGTTACCACCAGCCCGCCTTCGGCGCAGGTCATATTCTTGATCGCATGGAATGAAAAAATGGCGGTACCGCGCCACCCGACGTGGCGGCCTTTGTAGTACGTCCCCGCCGCGTGGGCGGCATCTTCAATCACCGGAATAGCGTGACGCTCGCCAATCGCGCGAATGGCGTCAATATCCGCCGGTGCGCCAGCATAGTGCACAGGGATAATGGCTTTGGTTCGCGGGGTGATTGCCGCTTCAACCGCTTCGGGGGTAATCATCAGGTTATCGGGATCGACATCGATCATCACCGGGGTCGCGCCGAGCAGGCAGATCATGTTCAGCGTGGAGACCCAGGTCTGGGAAGGGGTGATCACTTCATCGCCCGCACCGATACCCAGCCCCATCAGCGTGACGTGCATGCCGCCGGTCGCCGAACTGACGGCGATGGCGTGACGGTTGCCGGTTAACGTGCAGAACGCCTCTTCCAGCGCCTGATTTTTCGGTCCAGTGGTGATCCAGCCCGATTGCAAAACTTCACGCAGCGCAGCCAGCTCTGCGTCGCCCATCGACGGGCGCGAAAACGGCAAAAAATCGCTCATCATGTTCCTGTTCTGTGAATGACCCGCGAAAAACCGGGTCGATAAGAAATATCCTGCACCTGCTGACCTAAACAAAATGAAAATGAAAGCGAAATCAGCCCGATGGCGCATTTCATTATTTTGTATTCAGATGTTATTAAATTTAGTCAGATTTGCTTAGGATAATATTAAGAAATTAATATTAATTAGATATGCATGATGATTTTGTTAAAAATCATTGAGATAGAGTGGAATTTATCGCAGAAAAAGGCGCTATAGCGTTCCCGCCGGACGGAGAAATAGCGGGAACGCATTGGCGAAAAGTAAACGGATGCTCAACCAGATTCCAATAAGCTATCTTTAAACATCGTTCAGCAAATATAAAAAATCCAGTCGAATCACGAAACTATTTCAAAATGATTACAGGTTGGCAGGAAAGTTGTCAGGTAATTCGTTAGCCGGGCAATTAATCACTTCGTCATTATCCGCACCGCAATCGCGCACAAAAGTGATGGTGGCAAACTCATCAATCACTTCTGTCGGATAAGCCGGACCGGCTTCACGATAAGAGACCATCAGCGGAATATGATCGTTCTGGAAGCAGACGGTTTTCTCCGGGTTATTCATTACCCAGCGCGGGAAAAAGATGGTGCCGTGAAACAGTTTGTCGCCGAGGTTAACGATCAGGCTCACGTCGGTACCGGTCGGTTCGGTCCAGGAAATTTTGTAGATGCTTTCGCCGACGCGAACGATATAAGCCTGCTGATCTTTCACCCAACGATTCGCGACGATACCGCTGTGAATACGATAATCCAGGGTGGTGCCGTTTTTAACGTAAATTTCGTAGTTCCAGCCATTATCGTAGGTATAAACCAGATGTTTGCCGATAAAACCGCTCAGGTCATGTTTGTCGAATGTGCTCATAATCTGTTCTCCTCTGTTTGTTGAGAACAAGCATACTGCTTTAAAAAATGGATGAATAACGCTATGTTTGGATTAAACTCATTCACTTTTTAGATGGATTATGCACAAGACTACGCTGGAACAATGGGCGCTGCTGGAGAAAGTTGTCGAGCTGGGTAGCTTCGCGAAGGCGGCGGACGAGACCCACCGCAGCCAGTCGTCGGTGAGCTATAATCTCGCGCTGTTGCAGGAGCGGCTGGGCGTCACGCTGCTGACGCCATCGGGCCGTCGCGCGGTGCTGACCCCGGCAGGCGAGCTGCTGCTCGGCCAGGTTAAGCCGCTGCTGCAGGCCTTCTCTTATGTCGAAACCCATGCCGCCACCCTGCGAGACGGCGCCCGGACCCGGCTGGATCTGGTGGTCGACAGCATTTTCCCACGCCAGCGGCTGTTCGCCATTCTGCGCCAGTTTCAACAGCGTTACCCGCAAACTCAGGTCAGGTTGACCGAAGTGCTGGAAAACGTTGAGGAAGAGCATCCGGCCCGCACCGAGGCGGACGTGATGGTGCTGACCCGCCGTCAGGATATTACCGGCCGCGGCGAATGGCTGATGAACATTGATTTTGTCGCCGTCGCCCATCGCGATCATCCACTCTCCGCGCTGGCGGGGCCGCTGGACGACAGCGCGCTGGCCCCCTGGCCGCTGGTGCGCATCGCCGACCGCAGCAACGACCCGCAATCTTCCCGCGATGCATGGACGTTTTCCACTATTGATGCCGCCATCGATGCGGTGCTGTATCAGGTCGGGTTTGGCTGGCTGCCGGAAGAGCGCATTGGCCCACAGCTTCAACAAGGGGTGCTGAAGGCGCTGCCGCTGGGACACGGCGCGCGGCGGGCAACGCCGCTGCACCTGATCGTTAAGCGTGATTTAACACCTATTGATGAGCAGGTCGCCACGCTGCTGGATCTGTTCAGAGCGCCCTGATGGGCTTGTTTACCCGGCTCGCGCTGCGCTTAGCCGGGCTACAGATTCACTGCGGTCTGCGAGCCGGTAGCCCGGACAGATGCGCAGCATCGCCTCCGGGAAATGTGCCGAAGCTGATGCTTCCCGGCTTGCGCTGCGTTTAGCCGGGCTGCAGGCGGGTTCGTAAACTCATACAGCCAAAAGAGATATACCGTTTTCTTATACTTTCAGGCCCGATATTGATCCAGCTTACGCCGAAAGTATGATGAATCATTAAAATCGTCATACTTTCCTGTCGCTGAGAAAAAGCCTTGTCTATTATCCGCACCACCCTGCTGGCGCTATTCGCCTGCGCCCCGTTGCTGGCCTGCGCCGCGTCCAATGAAATCACCACCGCCTGGCCGGTCAACGTGGGGCCGCTCAACCCGCACCTCTATACGCCCAACCAGATGTACGCCCAGAGCATGGTCTATGAGCCGCTGGTAAAGTATCAGGCGGATGGCTCGGTAAAACCCTGGCTGGCAAAAAGCTGGACCCACTCGGCGGAGGGCAAAGTCTGGACCTTCACCCTGCGCGATGACGTGACATTTTCCAACGGCGAAGCGTTTGACGCCCATGCCGCCGCGGAGAACTTCCGCGTGGTGCTCGATAACCGCCAGCGCCACGCCTGGCTGGAGCTGGTCAATCAGATCGTCGAGGTCAACGCGCTCGACAAAAACCAGCTGCAAATCACCCTGAAAAGCGCCTATTACCCGTTCTTACAGGAGCTGGCGCTGCCGCGCCCTTTCCGCTTTATCGCCCCGTCGCAGTTCAAAGACAATGAGACCCTGCACGGCATTAAAGCGCCGATTGGCACCGGTCCGTGGGTGCTGAAGGAATCAAAACTCAATCAGTACGACGTGCTGGTGCGTAACGAGCGCTACTGGGGCGAAAAGCCGCAGATTGAAAAGATTACCGTCAAGGTGATCCCGGACCCGACGACCCGCGCGGTGGCCTTTGAAACCGGCGATATTGACCTGCTCTACGGCAACGAAGGGCTGCTGCCGCTCGACACCTTCGACCGCTTCAGCCACAACCCGGCCTACCGTACCCAGCTTTCCCGCCCGATAGAGACGGTGATGCTGGCGCTGAACTCCGCCAAAGCCCCCACCAACGAGCTAGCGGTGCGCGAAGCGCTGAACTTTGCGGTGAATAAAAAATCGCTGATTGATAACGCCCTGTACGGCACTCAGCAGGTGGCCGATACGCTGTTCGCCCCCACCGTGCCCTATGCCGATATTGGCCTGACGCCGCGCCGGTACGATCCGCAGCAGGCGAAGGCGCTGCTGGAAAACGCGGGCTGGGTCCTGCCTGCGGGTAAGGATATTCGCGAGAAAAACGGCCTGCCGCTGCGCGTTGAGCTGTCGTTTATCGGTACCGACGCGCTAAGCAAATCGATGGCGGAAATCATTCAGGCCGATATGCGCCAGGTTGGCGTGGACGTGGCGCTGGTCGGCGAGGAAGAGAGCAGTATTTATGCCCGCCAGCGCGATGGTCGCTTCGGCATGATTTTCAACCGTACCTGGGGCGCACCCTACGATCCGCACGCCTTTATGAGTTCGATGCGCGTACCGTCGCACGCCGATTTTCAGGCGCAGCAGGGATTAGCCGACAAACCGATTATTGATAAAGAAATCGGCGAGGTGCTGAAAACCACCGACGAAACGCAGCGTCAGGCGCTGTACAAAGACCTGCTGACCCGACTGCACAACGATGCGGTCTATCTGCCCATTAGCTACGTCTCGATGATGGTGGTCGCCAGACCGGAGCTGGGGGCGATTCCCTACGCGCCCATCGCGTCTGAAATTCCGTTTGAACAGATTAAGCCGGTGAAACCCTGATGTTACGTTACGCGCTGCGGCGGGTCGCGCTGCTGATACCGATGATCTTCGCCGCCTCGGTGATTATCTTTTTAATGCTGCGCCTGGGCACCGGCGACCCGGCGCTGGACTATTTGCGCCTGTCAAACCTGCCGCCGACGCCGGAGATGGTGGCCTCAACCCGCGCGATGCTGGGGCTGGAGCGGCCGCTTATCGTCCAGTACGGCAGCTGGCTGTGGCAGGCGCTGCATCTGGATTTTGGCGTTTCGTTCGCCACCCAGCGTCCGGTGCTGGATGACATGCTGAGCTTTCTGCCCGCCACGCTGCAGCTGGCCGGCGCCGCGCTGGTGCTGATCCTCCTCACCTCCGTGCCGCTGGGCATCTGGGCGGCGCGGCACCGCGACCGCCTGCCGGATTTTATTGTGCGGATCATCGCTTTTCTCGGCGTGTCGATGCCCAACTTCTGGCTGGCTTTCCTGCTGGTGATGTTCTTTTCGGTTTATCTGCAATGGCTGCCGGCGATGGGCTATGGCGGCTGGCAGCACATCATTCTGCCGGCGGTGTCGATCGCCTTTATGTCGCTGGCGATCAACGCCCGCCTGCTGCGCGCCAGCATGCTGGAAGTCGCCGGGCAGCGTCACGTAACCTGGGCCAGACTGCGCGGCCTGAACGACAGGCAAACCGAGCGCCGCCATATTCTGCGCAACGCCTCGCTGCCGATGATTACCGCCGTGGGGATGCATATCGGCGAGCTGATTGGCGGCACGATGATTATCGAGAATATCTTTGCCTGGCCCGGCGTGGGCCGCTACGCCGTCTCGGCGATTTTTAATCGCGATTATCCGGTGATTCAGTGTTTCACCCTGATGATGGTGATCGTTTTTGTGGTCTGTAACCTGATGGTTGATCTGCTGAACGCCGCGCTGGACCCGCGCATTCGCCGCCATGAAGGAGCGCGCTCGTGAACTTTTTCCTCTCTTCACGCGGGTCCGTCCGCATTTCTTTGCTTATCATCGCCCTGCTGGCGGTCGTTGCGCTCACCAGCCAGTGGTGGCTGCCGTACGATCCGCAGGCGATCGATCTGCCTTCGCGCCTGCTGCCGCCCGGCAGCCAGCACTGGCTCGGTACCGATCATCTGGGGCGCGATATCTTCTCGCGTCTGCTGGCGGCGACCCGCGTATCGCTCGGCTCGGTGATGGCCTGCCTGGTGCTGGTGCTGGCGCTGGGACTCCTCGTCGGGGGCTGCGCCGGGCTTATCGGCGGCCGCGTCGATCAGGCCACCATGCGCGTCGCGGATCTGTTTATGACCTTCCCGACCTCAATCCTCTCTTTCTTTATGGTGGGGGTACTGGGAACCGGGCTGACCAACGTGATTATCGCCATCGCCCTGTCGCACTGGGCGTGGTATGCGCGGATGGTGCGCAGCCTGACAATCTCCCTGCGCCAGCGCGAATTTGTGCTCGCCGCGCGGCTTTCCGGCGCGGGACACGTGCGGGTATTCGTCGACCATCTGGCCGGCGCGGTCATTCCGTCGCTGCTGGTGCTGGCGACCCTGGATATCGGGCATATGATGCTGCACGTCGCCGGGATGTCGTTTCTCGGCCTCGGCGTCACCGCGCCAACCGCCGAGTGGGGGGTGATGATTAACGACGCCCGCCAGTATATCTGGACCCAGCCGCTGCAAATGTTCTGGCCAGGACTGGCGCTGTTTATCACCGTCATGGCCTTCAACATGGTGGGCGACGCGCTGCGCGATCGCCTGGATCCTCATCTGATCGCGGAGCACGCCCACTAATGCCGCAACAAATTACACTGCAAAACATCGTCTTACAGGCCGAGCGTCCGCTGGTGCACGGCGTATCATTGACGCTCAAACGCGGGCGCGTGCTGGCGCTGGTTGGCGGCAGCGGCAGCGGAAAATCGCTAACCTGCGCGGCGGCGCTGGGCATTTTGCCTCCCGGCGTACGGCAAACGGCGGGGATGATCCTCGCCGACGGCCAGCCGGTCTCCCCCGGCGAGCTGCGCGGCAGCAAAATCGCCACCATTATGCAGAACCCGCGCAGCGCCTTTAATCCGCTGCACACCATGGCGACCCACGCGCGGGAAACCTGCCGGGCATTGGGTAAACCCGCAGACGACGCCACGCTTACGGCGGTACTGGAAGCCGTTGGGCTGGAGGAGGCGCAGCGCGTCCTGAAGCTTTATCCGTTCGAGATGAGCGGCGGCATGCTGCAGCGGATGATGATTGCCATGGCGCTGCTGTGCGAGGCGCCGTTTATCATTGCCGATGAACCCACCACCGACCTGGACGCCGTGGCCCAGGCGCGCATTCTCGATCTGCTGGCAGGTGTTATGCAAAACCGCGGGCCCGGGATGCTGCTGGTCACTCACGATATGGGCGTCGTGGCGCGGCTGGCGGACGATGTGGCGGTGATGGATAGCGGCTGCATTGTGGAACAGGGGGATGTAGAAAGCCTGTTCAACGCTCCGCAGCACAGCATCACCCGCAGCCTGGTGGCGGCGCATCTCGCCCTCTACGGACTGGAGCTGGCCTGATGACATTACTGAGCGTATCCGCGATAACCCATCAATATACCGATTCAACGGTGCTAAAAGAGGTCTCTTTGGCGCTGAAAAGCGGTGAAACCGTTGCCCTGCTGGGACGCAGCGGCTGCGGGAAAAGCACCCTGGCGCGCCTGCTCGTTGGCCTGGAATCCCCCACTCAGGGCAGCGTCTGCTGGCGGGGAGAACCGCTCTCCCGGCTCAATCACGCTAAGCAAAAGGCGTTCCGTCGGGATATTCAGATGGTGTTTCAGGACGCCATCAGCGCGGTGAATCCGCGTAAAACGGTACGCGAGATTTTGCGTGAACCCATGCGACATCTGCTGTCATTGACGAAAGCGGAACAGCTGGCCCGGGCAAGCGACATGCTCAGGGCGGTGGATCTCGATGTTAGCGTGCTCGATAAGCGCCCCCCGCAGCTGAGCGGCGGACAGCTGCAGCGCGTCTGCCTGGCGCGCGCGCTGTCGGTTGAGCCGCAGCTGCTGATCCTTGATGAGGCGGTGTCTAACCTCGACCTGGTGCTCCAGGCGGGCGTCATTGGTCTGCTCAAAAAGCTTCAGCGACAGTTTGGCACCGCCTGTCTGTTTATCACCCACGACTTACGTCTGGTGGAGCGTTTTTGCCAGCGGGTGATGGTGATGGATGAGGGGCAAATCGTTGAGACGCAGGTCGTGGGCGACAAATTAACGTTTTCTTCCCACGCCGGTCGCGTGTTACAAAATGCGGTACTTCCCGCCTTTCCCGTGCGCCGTAATAAGGTTTAAAACAGATGCAACGTATCACGATTACTCTTGATGACGATTTACTCGACACGCTGGATAGCCTGAGCCAGCGCCGCGGCTATCATAATCGCTCCGAAGCCATCCGCGATATTCTGCGCGGCGCGCTGGCCCAGGAAAGCGCTCAGGAGCACGGCACCCAGGGCTTCGCGGTACTCTCCTATGTTTATGAACATGAGAAGCGCGATTTAGCCAGCCGTTTAGTTTCCACCCAGCATCACCACCACGACCTCTCCGTCGCCACCCTCCACGTACATATCAACCATGACGACTGTCTGGAAATCGCCGTGCTGAAAGGCGATATGGGCGACGTTCAGCATTTTGCCGATGACGTTATCGCCCAGCGCGGCGTGCGCCACGGCCATTTGCAGTGTTTGCCAACGGAGAAGGAGTCACCCCACTCATAGCTGTGGGATGCGATAAATGACTCTTTAACGCGCGATCGGGACTAACGCCATTATGGCGACTCGTTGGCCCATGCGCCTCGTATCGGTTTTGCCAGCAGGGCAAGAACGGCAATCATGCTGATTTCAATCGAAAACGACCAGCAAATATGTCCGAGGGTTTCGCTCCACAGCTCGTAGCCATTCAGGTTCCACAGCCACCCGGTTTCCCCGTTTAAATAGGCGGGATGCCTGAAGCCCAGCGCGGGAATGAGGAAGCCGTGCATAACGAGAGTAATAATCAGACCATAGGCCGCGCCGTACCAAAGCCGGATTTTCGGCCAGTATGCGGAAATGAAGACATAGAGAAAGGCAAAAGCAAAGCTGAACAGCCAGTGGTAAAGCATGACGGCGCCGGGGATTGTCACCCCCTGATAAACGTAGTCCAGCGAGTGTGAATTAATGCCAAGCCAGCCGAGCCAGGCGTCGATATGCGCCGCCGGGGGCGATATCTCGCCCGCCACGCGGGGCGGCATATTAGCTTCCGTTCCCGACTTCACCAGAGAGCTGATGAACCCTCCAATGAGCGTCGTCCAGATAATAACCTGAAGATTAATCCTGTTTTTCAACATAACAGCGTTCCTCTTAAATATCGCTTATACGATGGGTCACCTCAGTTTTTTCAACCAACAATCTCGCGGGAAATAGCATTTATAACGCATCCATTGCTAAGTATAGTTTGAAAAAATTTTGTTCACCCTAAGAGGGAAAAATCCCCGTATCGCCCTGATCGCAATAAACTTTCGCCTTTTCTCAACAATTAATAAACCACATGAATTATATGCTTGGTTAATCATCTCTCTTCGCGAATAATCAGGCCTCATTTAACGATCTCGTTATGGCGAGGCTCCTGCATAAACATAAGTTACCGCCCTGTTGGTATCGAGAGAGACCACTCAGGGAAATACAGGCTTCCATCGAATCAAGGTGTTGCCAAGGTAACTTCTGACGGCGTTCATGCCGGGCAGATACGTTGTGCAGTGCTAAAACCAGGACGTAGGGATCTGCCTGTGCTCATCCTGTCTTGTTCGCCCCTATGAGTGATTTTTTATAGGGAATTACACCATGTCTTCCATTCAACTGTGCGCCGCACATCAGGCTACCGCAGCGTTCGACGGCGACGCGATCGCCCAGTACATGCGTACCGATTTCATTACCCTGCCGGAACATTTCAGCGTTCATGAAGCGCGTGAGCTGTTCGTTTCTCAGCTGGCCAGCGATGAGATCCCCGGCCAGGTTTTTGTCGTCGCCGGGAAAAAACTGCGCGGCAGTTTATCGATTAAAAAGCTGCTGCAGGAGAGCGATACCGCCCAGTCCATTCGTTATTTAATGGATAGCTGCCTGTTTCGCGTCAGGCCTGACGACCCGCGGCCGCAGGTGGTCGCCGAGCTGGCCGAGCGCGGGCTCGACCTCGTGCCGGTGGTCGAAAAGGGCGAGCTGGTCGGCTGCCTGATGGAAAAAGAGATCGCGCATCTGCTGGAAGATGACGTGACCGAGGATGCTCAGCGTCAGGGCGCGACGCTGCCGCTGGAAAAGCCCTACCTGGAAACCAGCCCGTGGGCGCTGTGGAAAAAACGTTCGGTATGGCTGCTGCTGCTGTTTGTCGCCGAAGCCTATACCAGCAGCGTGTTGCAGCATTTTGAGGAAGCGCTGGAGTCGGCGATTGCGCTGGCCTTTTTCATTCCGCTGTTGATTGGTACCGGCGGCAATAGCGGGACGCAGATCACCTCCACCCTCGTGCGTTCCATGGCGCTCGGCGAGGTGCGGCTGCGCGATATGGGACGCGTAATCCGTAAAGAGGTTTCAACATCGCTGCTGATTGCCATTACGCTCGGCCTGGCGGGCTGCCTGCGCGCCTGGATGATGGGCATCGGCATGGAGATCACCCTGATTGTCAGCCTGACGCTGGTATGCATTACCCTGTGGAGCGCGGTGGTGTCTTCGGTGATCCCCCTGACGCTCAAACGCGTCGGCATCGACCCGGCTGTGGTTTCAGCGCCGTTTATCGCCACCCTTATCGACGGTACCGGACTGATTATCTACTTCAAAATTGCCCAGTATTTCCTGGGGCTGAACTGATTATTTTGCCCGGCGGGAAGGACTTGCCGGGCTGTTTTATTCCCGCCCGAATATCCGCAATCGCATTAAGCAATCTCAGTAACTCTGGAGCAAGCCGATAAAAAGCGTGTCCTTTTTCCGTTAAGATAACTTTTCTGATATTCCTGCCGCGCTTAATCAGGTTGAAACCCAGTTCATTTTCAAGCGCACATACGCTGGTTGTTATCAACGAAGGCGCAATACTCAGCCGCTGCGATACAAAATGAACACTCCCCTCCCGAACCATAAGCATGAATATCTCCACCTGTGATTTATTCATTGCCGAAACCTCTCCCGATTAACCTTTGGCTTACGTTTTAAGTTGTCCACCGGGCAATGTCAATCGCTACAAGAAAATGCTCTCCGTATATAAATAAAATAAAGTGTGAAGCTCGCCATTCGCACATTTAATTATGCATTTCAGCCATTTCATAATTAAATAACCGGCCTCACTCCGGCGTTCAGGTATGTGAAGAACATCACCACAACTCGTTGGCCATAAAAACAAAATACACATATATATCAAAGCATTACAAAAAAATATTCATCTTGCATGAATGTATGGCACACGCCATGCAATTACCTCCACGTAATCAACACTGGAGATAGTTAAATGACGTACAAAATTTTACTCCCGCAGGAAATCATGGCAGAAGGGAGAGAATATCTGGAAAGCCGCGGTTATCAACTGATTAACGGCTCAGGGATGGAAGAAGAAGATATCATTCGCGACATCGTCGATTGCGACGGTATTATCGTCCGCCTTTCAAAAATGTCCGACCGCGTATTTGAAGCGGCTAAAAAGCTGAAAGTCGTTGCGCGTCACGGTGCCGGTTACGATACGGTCGATCTGGCGTCGGCTAAACGTCACGGCGTCGTCGTATTAAATGCGCCAATTGCTAACAGCATGTCCGTTGCCGAACTGGCCATATTTTATATGCTGCACTGCTCGCGTAATTTCAAACTGGTACAGGAAAAGATGCTTGAAGATTATTACTGGGCAAAACTGCGCACGCCAAAAGTGGAGCTGGATGGAAAAACGCTGGGTTTAATTGGCGTCGGGAATATCGGTTCACGCGTGGCAATCAAAGCGCTGCATGGCTTTAATATGAAAGTTATCGCCTATGACCCGTATAAAACCCAGCAGCAGATCCCCGAAGGCGTAGAGCTTACCAACGATTTTGACCGTATTTTCAAAGAGAGCGACTTCGTTTCTCTGCACTGTCCGACGACGGCGGAAACCACCGATTTTGTCGGAGAGAAACAGTTTTCCATGATGAAGCCCACCGCCTATTTCATTAATACCGCACGCGGAAAGCTGGTTGATGAAAAAGCGCTGTATCACGCCTTGAGCACCCACGCTATCGCCGGGGCGGGCGTGGATGTTTTAAAGAAAGAGCCGTTTGATGCCAACGACCCGATTTTCTCGCTAAGCAATATCGTGATTGCCCCGCATATTGGCGCCGCCACCATTGAAGCGACCGACAGAGCCTCGCTCCATTCCGCGATTGGCATTGATGAAGTCTTATCCGGTAAGAAACCGTCCTGGCCGGTCCCGGGTTTTTAAGGAGAAAAAAATGACTATTGGTAACCGTATTTTTTTAAAGCGTCCGACCTGCAGCGTCGATCTTCTTAAAGAATTTGAACAGCTCCCGGCGGCGAATATTGCTGACACCATGAACCGTATTGCCGTTCTGGGTAACGGCATTAAACGTATCTCTTCGCCGAAAAAGCCGATTATGGCGGGGTTCGCCATCACCGTGAAAGTCCGCGCGGGCGATAACCTGATGCTGCACGCCGCGCTGGATATGGCGGGTGAGAACGATGTGATTGTGGTCTCCAACGAAGGCGACCGTTCGCGGGCATTAATGGGCGAAATCATGGTGGCCTATGCCCACTGCATGAAAAAAATCGCCGGTATCGTGCTGGACGGGCCTATCCGCGATATCGATGCGCTGTCGGTTCTCGATTTTCCGCTGTTCGCTACCGGCTCCAACCCGGCAGGCCCGTTTAAACAAGGTCCAGGGGAGGTGAACACGCCGATCGCCGTTGGCGGCGTCGCGGTTTGTCCGGGCGACCTGATCGTCGGCGATGCGGATGGCGTGATTGTTATTCCCCTCGGTGACGCAGAAGCCGTACTGAATAAAGCCAAAGAGTATGCAAAATTCGATGCCAGCAAAGTAGAGGCCGCCAAAAACGGCACCGCGAATCGCCTTTGGGTCAAAAAATCACTGGATGAGACCGGCGTTGAGTTTATCGACGACATGTATCGTTAATTTGATTAAATAATATCAGGCCGCGGTGCCCTGACGGGCCGTGGCTTTAAAGCAAAGGTAATAAAAATGCTTTATTTAAAACTCTTGCCCATTATCTTTTTCCCCGTTTTATTTTGGATAATACCGCACCCGGAAGGCGTCTCCGCACCGACCTGGCATATGGTTGGCATCTATCTGGCGATGCTGTGCGGGCTGGTTTTGCGCCCGTTTACCGATGCGGTCATTATGCTGATTATTCTCGGGTTTGCCTCTCTGGTTCTCGACCCCGCTCCCCTGTTTGCCGGTTTTGGCAGCCCTATGGTCTGGTTTATTATCAGCGCCTTTATTATTTGCAAAGCGTTTGTTATTACCGGACTGGGTAAACGTATCGCCTATCTGCTGCTAAAACGCTATGGAAAAAATACCCTCACCCTGGGTTATCTGATGATGGTGACTGATACCGTACTGGCCCCGGCAACGGGTTCAAATATGTCCCGTTCGGGAGGCATTACCTATCCCATCTTCAGGAACATCGCCGAAGCGCTGGGCTCGAAGCCCGACGACGGTAGCCGCAAAATCGGCGCCTATCTGACCATCCTGATGTACGTCGTCTCAATGGGAACCTCCAGCCTGTTTCTGACGGGGATGGCGACCAACTCAATTACCGTCTCGCTGGCCAACGAGATCATGAAAGTGAATCTCGAATGGATGACCTGGTTTAAAGCCGCCGTGGTGCCAGCCGGACTGGTGCTGCTGCTCGCGCCGTGGATACTGTATAAAATCTACGCGCCGGAACTGAAAGTTATCGATAACGTCAATGAAATTGCCGAGAAGGGCCTGCGTGAGCTGGGTCCGGTAAAACGTGAAGAGAAGCTGCTGATCGTGTTCTTTGTCCTGGGCGTGCTCGGCTGGATGACGGGTTCCATCACCGGCATCGCCTTTATTCCCGTCGGCCTGGCGTTCCTCGCCTGTCTGCTGCTTTTCGGCGTGCTGAGCTGGAATGACGTGGTGAGCGAAAAATCGGCCTGGCAGACCTTCGTCTGGTATGGCGCGTTTTATGGCTGTGCGGTTGCCCTATCAAAAGGCGGGTTCTACGTCTTTCTGGTGGACGTTATCAAAAACTATCTCGACCTGTCGCATCTCAATGAAATCAGCGCGATTGCCGTGCTGGTCTTTATCAGCCTTGCCGTCCGCTATTTCTTTGTCTCGAACAGCGCGTTCGTCGTCTCTTTCTATCCGGTACTCTTTACCCTGGGAATGACGACCCAGGCGCACCCGATGTACGTGGCGCTTTCTCTGGCTTTCTCCGCAGGCTATGGCGCACTGCTGACGCACTACGGCAACGGCGCGGGCGTATTTACGTTCTCCAGCGGCTACGTCCCGCAAAAAACGTTCTGGATGTTGGGCACCATCATGGTGGTGGTCAACGTATTAATCTTCTTCCTGATCGGTATTCCTTACTGGAAGTTTATCGGCATTTAACAGGAGCATAAAATGAAACTGGATATTCTGATTAAAAACGGTCTGGTCGCCGATCTCGAAGGTCATGATTATATTAATCGTAATATTGGCGTTATCGGCGATCGCATCGTGGACTTAAATACCGTTGACGATTTGCAGGCCGAAACGGTGATTGATGCCGCGGGTTGTATCGTGCTGCCTGGCTTAATCGACTTCCATGGTCATGTTTTTCATGGCGGGACCGCCATCAGCGTCAACCCTGACATCGTATGCTTGCCCAACGGGGTCACCAGCATGGTCGATGCCGGCAGCAGCGGCTGGGTGAATTATCAGCTTTTTCGCAATAGCGTGATTCATCCTGCCATGGTGAAAATCAAAAGCTATTTGAACGTGGTCAACGTCGGGCTTTCCACCCTCGGGGGCGGGCCGACCGGGTATCTGGAAAATACCAATCCGGCGAATTACAACGAGGAGAAAATCGCCCAAACGCTGAATAGCAACAGAGACAATATTCTGGGATTGAAACTACGCTACAGCCAGGATATCGCCAAAGGGAAACAGTACGCCAGCGACCCTCTTCTCTCTACCGTCTCCCTGGCGCGTAAACTGGATACCACGATTTGCGTTCACGTCACGGACTCTCTTCTCTGCGCCGATGAACTGATCCGCTATTTTAATGCCGATGATATTTACGCCCACTGCTTCCACGGTACCGGCCACTCGATTCTCGATGAACAGGGTGAGGTCTATGCGGCAATAAAAGAGGCGCAGACCAGAGGGGTTATCTTCGACTGTTCAAACGGCGTGGCCCACTTTGATTTTCACGTTGCCAGAACCGCCATGGAGCAGGGATTTTATCCCGATATCATCAGCACCGATCTCACCCTGAGAAATAGCTTACGGACGGATAAGGTCTACAGTCTGCTCCACGTCATGTCGAAATATCTCAATATGGGAATGTCCTTCTTCGATATCGTTCGCGCGGTAACCGCCACGCCGGCCCGCTTAATGAAAATGCAGGGACAAATTGGTACCCTGGCGCCCGGCGCTTTTGCTGATATTTCCATTGTTAAGCTGCGAAAAGAGAACGTCATTTTTGAAGATACCCACGGGGTCAAACTCGAAGGTGACCGTTATATCGATAACTGCGCTACCTTATGCAACGGTCAAATTGTCTACCGCCGCCTGCGTTTCTAATCACTAATGACATAGCCTTACGCATTTGCTATGCGTAAGGCTTTTATTCTTAATATCGTATTATATGACCACCCTCATTGATTCTCCCTGTGCTCGCCATATAATAAACATTGCAAACCCAGAACACCTGAGCGAACAATATATGAAGAATAATGAAATTGTCATTTTTTCAGTTTCCAAAACAATAACCCAACGCATCATGAATGTTCTTATTGAGAGGAAGCTCGATGTTCCGGTATATGAATTTCGTTATTCTGACGTTCTCGATAAAGCGAATGAGATGATCCAGTCCGGCGCTAAGATAATTATTAGCCGAGGCGGCACCGCCGCCCTCCTGCGTAACAATATTAGTATCCCGGTCATTGAGATCGCCCATGATTTTCACGGCGTTTATCGCATTTTACAACAGGCCAAAATCAAATCACAAAAAATCGCCGCGGTTGGTTTCCCCCAATTTTGTAATGCCTTACGTCATTATCAGAACATGACTAACGAAGAGTTTAAAATTTGCCAGGTATACAACCACAATGATATTGAAAACGTTATAAAAAATCTTTCAGAGAACGATTACCATACGGTCATCGGCGGCCTTACGGTTGCTGAAATGGCTAAAAAATATAATCTCAATGCTATTATGGGAGACACCGATAATATTTCGATTGAGCAGGCCATCAATGAAGCCTATAGCCTATTAAAATATCTCAACCGAGAAAATACCAAGCTCATCATGAGCCACGCCGCGCTGAATCAAGCACGTGAGGGCATCATGTGTATTGATCAGTTGGGTGAGATCATAAATATTAATGCTATCGGCCTGAGCTTATTCCAGTGTCATGTCGGAGATAAAATATTCAAAAAAGAGGCATTTAAAGATATTTACCCCAGTATTATTAACGAATTAGATATTAAAGAACAGGCCGTTGATATTAACGGCCAAACTATTTTTATTTCCATACGTCATTTTTCCAACCGCCAAACATCTTATAGCATTATTACAGGATTAAACCAGGAGAGTTCACTTTGGCAAAATAGTATCAGCAAAAAAAGTAAACTCCGCGGTTTTTCCACAAACTGGTCTTTCGACGACATTATTGGCCAGTCTCCGGCGATACGCGATGTAATAAAAAAAGCTAAACTGTGCGCCCGCCACGAACTTCCCATTCATATTTTGGGCGATACCGGCACAGGTAAAGAGCTTTTCGCTCAGAGTATTCATAACCATAGCGCCAGAAGCCACGGCCCTTTTATCGCGATTAACTGCGCGGCCATTCCCGAGAGCATTCTGGAAAGTGAACTCTTTGGCTATGCCGACGGCGCATTTACCAGCGCGCGCAAGGGCGGAAAACCGGGGGTGTTTGAAATGGCGATGAACGGCACGGTGTTTATCGATGAAATCAGCGAAGCGCCGTTATCGGTACAGGTTAAGCTGCTGCGCGTGTTACAAGAGAAGCAATTCTCTCGTCTCGGCGGCGATACGCTGATCACCGCCGATTTTCGCCTGATCACCGCCAGCAATAAAGATCTGCGCCAGCTCGTCGCCAGCGGTGAGTTCAGGCAGGATCTGTACTATAGAATCAATATTCTTGAGTTGAGTCTACCGGCCTTACGCCAACGACCGGGCGATATCATGTTGTTGATTCAGCACCTGCTTTATCAGCAAGGTAAGCAAATCACATTTACCCCCGACGCGGTGGATTTTTTGCATCGCTATAGCTGGCCTGGCAACATTCGTGAACTTCAGGCGGTTATCTACCGGCTCATCGTCCTGCTGGACATCGATCGAGTGAGCAAAGACGTTTTGCTGCAGATCGGTCAAATTTCACCGGATGACGCCAACGAGAGCTCTCACTTCCCGGCCGCGGGCGTGGCATCAGATGAAACCGATTTATTAAAGAAACAAGAGAAACGGCTGATTAGCCATGTCATAGAAAAAACCGACGGGGACAGAACCAAAGCGTCGGTGATGCTCGGCATCAGCCCCACGACCCTGTGGCGCAAATTAAAGCAGCACAATATCAGCGGATAAGGCGGAGCCGGGTCCGCTGATACAGAGCAGGCGGTTATTTCTGTTCCGCTAAAGCCTGCGCGCATGCCCAGGCTGACGCCCACGCCCACTGGAAGTTATAGCCTCCCAGCCAGCCGGTGACGTCCATCACTTCGCCGATAAAGTACAGACCGGGCACCTTGCGGGCCTCCATGGTGCGCGAAGAGAGTTCGTTGGTGTCGACACCGCCGAGGGTCACTTCCGCCGTGCGATAGCCTTCGGTGCCATTCGGCTGGACGCGCCACGCGGTCAGCGTCTCAACCAGCGCCTGCTGCTCGCGAACGTTTAGCTGTTTCAGGGTGACGTCCGGCAGCTGCCCCAGCTGCTGCAGGCACTCAACCAGCCGCTTTGGCAGCTGTATTGCCAGGGTGTTCTTCAGGCTCTGATTGGGATGCGCCGCGCGCTGCTCGTTAAGGAAGTCATCAAGATGGCAATCCGGCAGCAGATTGATGCTGACGAACTCTCCCGGCTGCCAGTAGCTGGAAATTTGCAGTACCGCCGGCCCGGACAGCCCGCGGTGGGTAAAGAGCAGATTTTCCCGGAAGACGGTCCCGTTTTCCGCCGTGATGGTGGACGGCACCGACACCCCGGAAAGCACCTGCAGCTGTTCGAGCAGCGGCTTATGCAAGGTAAACGGCACCAGGCCCGCGCGGGTCGGCAGCACCTTCAGGCCAAACTGCTCGGCGAGCTTATAGCCAAACGGCGAGGCGCCCAGGCCGGGCATGGATAATCCGCCGGAGGCAACCACCAGCTTTTTCGCCGCCACCGTCTCGCCGTTAAGCTGTAGCGTATAGCCCTCATCATCCCGCTCTACGCTGATAATTTCGCTACGCAGGCGAATGTGTACGCCTCCTTTTTCGCACTCGGCCAGCAGCAGGTTAACGATTTGCTCGGCGGAATCATCGCAGAAAAGCTGGCCCAGGGTTTTCTCATGCCAGGCGATACCGTGTTTGCTAACCAGATCGATAAAGTCCCACTGGGTGTAGCGCGCCAGCGCAGATTTGCAAAAATGCGGGTTTTGGCTGAGATATGCCGCGGGTTCGATATACATGTTAGTAAAGTTGCAGCGGCCACCGCCAGACATCAGGATCTTCCGCCCGGGCTTTTTGCCGTTATCGAGCAGCAGCACCCGACAGCCTGCCTGCCCCGCCTGCGCTGCACAAAACATTCCCGCCGCTCCGGCGCCGATTACGATGGCATCAAACCTTTCCACACAACATTCCTCATATCCCGATTGTCGGGAATTGTAAATTTTTCATTCTGGTCGCACCAGACTGAAAAAAACAGATTTGCGTACCTCATTGAAAGATATAGGAATACTCCCAACAAGGTAAAACTTAAACAGGAAGAAAATCAAAAAAAGTCTATATTTCACTTTGCCCGCGCCGCGAAAGTCACTGATAATGCGCCGCGTTCATGTCCTCAAAATGGCGTAACGTCCTATGGTACATTTATTTGCCGGTCTGGATTTACATACCGGGTTACTGTTATTGCTTGCTCTGGCTTTCGTGCTTTTTTACGAAGCGATCAATGGTTTTCATGATACCGCAAACGCGGTTGCAACGGTGATTTACACTCGCGCAATGCGGTCGCAGCTTGCTGTGGCGATGGCGGCTCTTTTTAACTTCTTCGGCGTTCTGTTGGGCGGTCTCAGCGTAGCCTATGCCATCGTGCATATGTTGCCGACCGACCTGCTGCTTAACATGGGTTCAGCACATGGCCTCGCCATGGTCTTTTCCATGCTGCTGGCGGCAATTATCTGGAACCTCGGCACCTGGTACTTCGGCCTTCCGGCCTCCAGCTCGCACACCCTGATCGGCGCGATCATCGGTATTGGTTTAACCAATGCCCTGATGACCGGTACGTCGGTGGTGGACGCGCTGAACATCCCGAAAGTCATGGGTATTTTTGGCTCGCTGATCGTCTCGCCAATCGTTGGCCTGGTCGTGGCGGGCGGCCTGATTTTCATTCTGCGTCGCTACTGGAGCGGAACCAAAAAACGCGCCCGTATCCACCTGACTCCAGCCGAGCGTGAAAAGAAAGACGGCAAGAAAAAGCCGCCGTTCTGGACGCGTATTGCGCTGATTCTGTCCGCCATTGGCGTCGCGTTCTCCCACGGCGCGAACGATGGTCAGAAAGGCATTGGCCTGGTGATGCTGGTTCTGATCGGCGTGGCTCCGGCTGGCTTCGTGGTCAATATGAACGCTTCCGGCTACGAAATCACCCGTACCCGCGATGCGGTCAACAACGTGGAAACCTTCTTCCAGCAGCGTCCTGAGCTGTTGAAAAAAGCGACCGGCGCCGAGCAGCTCATCCCGTCTCCGGACGCAGGGGCTGCCGCAAACGGCGAGTTCCACTGCCACCCGGCAAACACCATCAACGCGCTTGACCGCGTGAAGACGATGCTGACCGGTACCGAAAGCTACGACACGCTCTCCGTGGAACAGCGTAGCCATCTGCGCCGTATTATGCTCTGCATCTCCGACACCACTGACAAAGTGGCTAAGCTGCCGGAAGTGAATGCTGACGATAAGCGTCTGCTGAAGAAGTTGAAAACCGACATGCTGAGCACCATCGAGTACGCGCCAATCTGGATTATTATGGCGGTTGCGCTGGCGCTGGGTATCGGCACCATGATCGGCTGGCGTCGCGTGGCGACCACCATCGGCGAGAAAATCGGTAAGAAAGGGATGACCTACGCACAAGGTATGTCAGCTCAGATGACCGCCGCCGTATCGATTGGTCTGGCGAGCTATACCGGTATGCCGGTTTCCACCACCCACGTGCTCTCCTCCTCGGTAGCGGGGACGATGCTCGTTGATGGCGGCGGTCTGCAGAAGAAAACCGTCACCAGCATCCTGATGGCCTGGGTACTGACCCTGCCCGCGGCGATTCTGCTGTCCGGCGCGCTGTACTGGCTCTCGCTGCAGATTATCTAAGCGAATATCAGAAACAAGAAAGATAAACGGGTCAGGAAACTGGCCCGTTTTTTTTGTATCGTGAAGCTAGTGCCAGATAGCCAGGGCAATCATGCTGACCACCACCAGGCCGCATAGCGCGCTGGTGAGAATAAACTGCCGACGAACCCGCTCGCAGCGGCGGATAAATTCATCGTCGTGGTGATCGCGGTAGCGCTGGGCGTAGATGTACCACACCAGGCGCACCTGTTTGCCGGGCTGCCCGTGCGACGTAAAAAAACCGCCGCCGTCGACATATTGATAGAGCAAAGGGTCACAACCACGTAGCACAACAAGTAATGCACGCAGCGACGAGAAGTAGCGTGCCATATTCACTACACATACGATACACAGGGCCCAAAACAGCGCAACAGTGCTGATCATACCTCCTCCCCGGCGACCCGTCCTCGGAGGCTCCCTCCGGGACTACCGCTCCCCAATATCAAACCGACTGTACTGTGAAAGAGTGCGATTCCGATCACGTTTATTTATCCGACCGGCTCATTAAATAGTGTAGGAGATCAGTTAATTTTTTTACCACAACGTTAATCATTATCAATGCATAAGTCGGATATATTTGTTTAACTATTCGCTGAACAAGGTGGATTGACGGATCGCGAGGGGCGCTATAAGGTAGAAATATCTTCTACAATTAGGTCCTTAAGGACTCCCCCCGCGAATGTAGCACGCAGGACGCGGGCGAAGCGGCAGCGCTGGCTGTCAGGTCCAACGGTCATCGACAACTTATGGAAGGAGTAACACCATGGCTTACAAACATATTCTTATTGCAGTAGACCTGTCCCCGGAAAGCAAAGTACTGGTAGAAAAAGCCGTTTCTATGGCCCGCCCCTACAATGCAAAAGTTTCCCTGATCCACGTGGATGTGAATTACTCTGATCTCTACACCGGCCTTATTGACGTCAATCTGGGCGACATGCAGAAACGCATCTCCGAAGAGACTCACCACGCGTTAAGCGAGCTGTCCACCAACGCGGGCTATCCGATCACTGAGACCCTGAGCGGCAGCGGCGATCTCGGCCAGGTGCTGGTTGATGCGATTAAAAAGTATGATATGGACCTCGTGGTTTGCGGTCACCATCAGGACTTCTGGAGCAAACTGATGTCCTCGGCTCGTCAGCTCATCAACACCGTTCACGTGGATATGCTGATTGTCCCGCTGCGCGACGAAGAAGACGAATAACAAACAGGACGTTATTTCATTTCGCTGATGACCAACGCCCGCCAACGCGGGCGTTTTTATTTCCCCCACCCGCCGCAAAAAGCATATAAATCCAAATAATCGCCACAATGCCAGGTTGATCAACCATTTCAAAAGCAATATAGCCATATAATAATTCGCAAAAATAGATAAACATCATATCATTACGCAAAATTAACCTTTTTCAGCGCGTTTTGGCATACGCGTTCATACTTTTCCGGACAGGACTTAAAGGCGAAGAAAGATGAATTCAACCGCACCGACAGGCTTGCTGCAGCAACCTCGCCCATTCTTCATGATCTTCTTTGTGGAACTATGGGAGCGATTTGGCTATTACGGCGTTCAGGGGATCCTGGCCGTTTTCTTTGTTAAACAGCTCGGTTTTTCTCAGGAGCAGGCGTTTATTACCTTTGGCGCGTTTGCCGCGCTGGTATATGGCCTTATCTCCATCGGCGGCTATGTTGGCGATCACCTGCTGGGTACGAAACGTACGCTGGTTCTGGGCGCGATTGTGCTTGCCGCAGGCTACTTTATGACCGGCCTGTCGCTGCTCAAACCCAATCTGATTTTCATCGCGCTGGGGACCATTGCAGTGGGTAACGGCCTGTTTAAAGCTAACCCGGCGAGCCTGCTGTCCAAATGCTATCCGCCAAAAGATGCCCGCCTGGATGGCGCCTTCACGCTGTTTTATATGTCGATCAATATCGGTTCGCTGCTGTCGCTGTCGCTGGCGCCGGTGATTGCCGACAAGTTCGGCTATGCGGTAACCTACAACCTGTGCGGCGCCGGTCTGATCGTCGCCCTGCTGGTTTACTTCGCCTGTCGGGGTATGGTGAAAGATATCGGCTCTGAGCCGGACCACAAACCGCTGAGCCTGCGCAATTTACTGTACGTGCTGGCCGGTACGGTGGTCATGATTTTTCTCTGCGCCTGGCTAATGCATAATGTCAAAATCGCCAATCTGGTGCTGATTATCCTTTCAGTGGTGGTGACGATTTTCTTCTTCCGCGAGGCCTTCAAGCTGGATAAAACCGGGCGCAACAAAATGTTCGTCGCCTTTATCCTGATGCTGGAAGCGGTGCTGTTTTATATTCTGTACGCGCAGATGCCCACCTCGCTCAACTTCTTTGCTATCAATAACGTTCACCATGAAATACTTGGTTTCGCGATTAACCCGGTGAGCTTTCAGGCGCTAAACCCGTTCTGGGTGGTGGTGGCCAGCCCGATCCTCGCCGCTATCTACACGCGTTTGGGCAATAAGGGCAAAGACCTGACTATGCCGATGAAGTTTACCCTTGGCATGTTCCTGTGCGCGCTGGGCTTTCTCACGGCAGCCGCGGCGGGAATGTGGTTTGCCGACGCCCAGGGGCTGACCTCGCCGTGGTTTATCGTGCTGGTCTATCTGTTCCAGAGTCTGGGGGAACTGCTGATTAGCGCCCTGGGGCTGGCGATGGTTGCCGCGCTGGTGCCGCAGCATCTGATGGGCTTTATTCTTGGGATGTGGTTTTTAACCCAGGCGGCCGCGTTCCTGCTGGGCGGCTACGTGGCGACCTTCACCGCCGTACCGGATAATATTACCGACCCGCTACAGACGCTGCCGATTTATACCGATGTCTTCAGCAAAATTGGCCTGGTGACCCTGGGCGTAACGGTGGTCATGGCGATCATGGTGCCGTGGCTGAACAGGATGATTAATACAAAAAGCGCGTAAAAACGGTGCGGTCGACGAGGTTTCCCGGATTGCGGCTAACGCCTTATCCGGGCTACAGACCCCCCAGATCGCAAGAACCCGTAGCCCGGGCTAGGCGCATCGCGCCGCCCCGGGAACAGAGCGCAGAGTGGCAGAATTTCCCGGAGGCGATGCTGCGCATCTGTTCGGGCTACCAGACCCGCAGACGGCGGTGAACCCGTAGCCCGGGCAAGGCGCATCG
>NZ_JBEAFN010000038.1:0-34419 GCF_040061795.1 Klebsiella sp. GN_Kp190 | reverse complement strand
CTTTCCTCTTTCAGAGTCAACCCGTTATTTCAGGATTTTTTCTCTTCAACCAACCCGGTTGTTTGTGAAGTGATTCACATCTGCCGTGTCGATGGAGGCGCATTATAGGGAGTTCCCGAGCATCCGCAATAGTAAAATTGCAGAAAAATGACTGACTGCTGCATTCCCCAGCAAAACCCCGCTTTATACCCTGTTACGCACAGAATTATCCACAGGTGGCGGCCGATACCCTCTTATAAAGGCCCGCTCTCTTCTCTCTATAGGGCGCGATCCTGGGCTAAAAAGAGAAAGATAAAAATTCGCGAGCGTTGCGCAAACGTTTTCGTTACAATGCCGCGCTATAACAAGGATGCCCGGTTGGGTGCGTTAGGTGAGTTTTTAGACAAAAATTCACCTAACGCTCTCTGTAATATTCAAATCCTGGGGATTTAATACCATGCAACAACGTCGTCCAGTCCGCCGCGCCCTGCTCAGTGTTTCTGACAAGGCCGGTATCGTCGAATTCGCGCAGGCGCTTTCCGCTCGCGGTGTCGAGCTACTGTCTACGGGTGGTACCGCACGCCTGCTGGCTGAGAAAGGTCTGCCGGTTACCGAAGTCTCTGACTACACCGGTTTCCCGGAAATGATGGACGGACGCGTGAAGACCCTGCATCCGAAAGTTCACGGCGGTATTCTCGGTCGCCGCGGCCAGGATGACGGTATTATGGAACAACACGGTATCGCGCCTATTGATATGGTGGTGGTTAACCTGTATCCGTTTGCTCAAACCGTTGCCCGCGAGGGCTGCTCGCTGGAAGATGCGGTAGAAAACATTGATATCGGCGGCCCAACCATGGTTCGCTCAGCGGCGAAGAACCATAAAGACGTCGCCATCGTGGTGAAGAGCAGCGACTACGATGCCATTATTAAAGAGATGGATGCCAACGAAGGCTCCCTGACCCTCGACACCCGCTTCGACCTCGCCATTAAGGCATTCGAACACACCGCCGCCTACGACAGCATGATTGCCAACTACTTCGGCAGCATGGTTCCGGCCTATCACGGCGAGAGCAAAGAAGCCGCGGGTCGCTTCCCGCGCACCCTGAATCTGAACTTCATTAAGAAGCAGGATATGCGCTATGGTGAAAACAGCCACCAGCAGGCGGCCTTCTATATAGAAGAAGAAGTCAAAGAAGCCTCTGTTGCCACTGCACAGCAGGTTCAGGGTAAAGCGCTCTCCTATAACAACATCGCTGACACCGATGCCGCGCTGGAATGCGTCAAAGAATTCAGCGAGCCGGCCTGCGTTATTGTGAAGCACGCCAACCCATGTGGCGTAGCGGTAAGCACCTCTATTCTGGACGCCTACGACCGTGCGTACAAAACTGACCCGACCTCTGCCTTCGGCGGCATTATCGCGTTTAACCGCGAACTGGATGCCGAAACCGCGCAGGCGATCATCTCCCGCCAGTTTGTTGAAGTGATCATCGCGCCGTCTGCGACGGAAGAAGCCCTGAAGATCACTGCCGCGAAACAGAATGTCCGCGTCCTGACCTGCGGTCAGTGGACGCAGCGCGTACCTGGTCTGGACTTCAAACGCGTTAACGGCGGCCTGCTGGTTCAGGATCGCGATCTGGGTATGGTTACGGAAGGCGAACTGCGCGTGGTTTCCAAACGCCAGCCGACCGAGCAGGAACTGCGCGATGCGCTGTTCTGCTGGAAAGTGGCGAAATTCGTTAAATCCAACGCCATTGTGTACGCCAAAGAGAATATGACCATCGGGATAGGCGCAGGCCAGATGAGCCGCGTTTACTCCGCCAAAATCGCCGGGATTAAAGCCGGTGATGAAGGTCTGGAAGTGAAAGGTTCGGCTATGGCGTCCGACGCTTTCTTCCCGTTCCGCGACGGTATTGATGCCGCTGCTGCCGTTGGCGTGAGCTGCGTCATTCAGCCCGGTGGTTCTATTCGCGACGAAGAGGTGATTGCCGCCGCCGATGAGCACGGCATCGCGATGATCTTCACCGACATGCGCCACTTCCGCCATTAATTCACGGAGCAGACGATGAAAGTATTAGTTATTGGCAACGGCGGACGCGAACACGCGCTGGCCTGGAAGGCCGCACAGTCACCGCAGGTTGATACCGTTTTTGTCGCCCCGGGTAACGCGGGCACCGCGCTGGAACCGGCGCTGCAGAACGTGGCTATCGGCGTCACCGATATTCCGGCGCTGCTGAGCTTTGCGCAAAGCGAGAAGATTGACCTGACCATCGTTGGCCCGGAAGCGCCGCTGGTAATTGGCGTTGTCGATGCGTTCCGTGCCGCAGGGCTGAAAATCTTCGGCCCAACGGAAGGCGCGGCGCAGCTTGAAGGCTCCAAAGCCTTCACCAAAGATTTCCTCGCGCGTCATAACATCCCGACGGCGGAATACCAGAACTTCACCGAAGTCGAGCCCGCGCTGGCGTACCTGCGTGAGAAAGGCGCGCCGATCGTCATCAAGGCCGACGGCCTGGCCGCCGGCAAGGGCGTGATTGTCGCCATGACGCTGGAAGAAGCGGAAGCCGCCGTTCACGACATGCTGGCAGGTAACGCCTTTGGCGACGCCGGACACCGCATCGTCATTGAAGAGTTCCTCGACGGCGAAGAGGCGAGCTTTATCGTGATGGTCGACGGCGAGCACGTCCTGCCGATGGCCACCAGCCAGGATCACAAACGCGTGGGCAATGGCGATACCGGCCCGAACACGGGCGGTATGGGCGCTTACTCACCGGCGCCGGTGGTAACCGATGAGGTTCACCAGCGCACCATGGAACGCATTATCTGGCCAACCGTAAAAGGTATGGCAGCGGAAGGGAACACCTACACCGGTTTCCTCTATGCGGGCCTGATGATCGATAAACAGGGAAACCCGAAGGTTATCGAGTTCAACTGCCGCTTTGGCGATCCGGAAACCCAGCCGATCATGCTGCGCATGAAATCGGATCTGGTAGATCTGTGCCTCGCCGCCTGCGACGGCAAGCTGAATGAGAAAACCTCCGAGTGGGACGAACGCGCCTCGCTGGGCGTGGTGATCGCCGCCGGTGGCTATCCGGGCAACTACAGCACCGGTGATGAGATCCACGGCCTGCCGCTGGAAGAAGCGGCTGACGGCAAGGTCTTCCACGCCGGTACCAGACTCGCTGATGACGATCGCGTGCTGACCAGCGGCGGCCGGGTGCTCTGCGCTACCGCGCTGGGTCACACCGTCGCTGAAGCGCAAAAGCGCGCTTACGCCCTGATGAGCGATATCCGCTGGGACGGCAGCTTTAGCCGTAACGACATCGGCTGGCGCGCTATTGAGCGTGAGCAAAACAGCTAACGGCTGAGCTTTGCCAGCAGCGTTTTGCGCGTAATGCCCAGCTGACGGGCGGCTTCAGTTTTGTTGCCGCCCGTTTTTTCGAGCGCCACCAGGATCGCTTCTTTCTCGACTTCCACCAGCGGCTGAATAATATCCTCGCCGTGCGGCGCGTCCGAAACCGACGTACCGGCAATCGCCAGCGGCAGCTCGCGTTCCGAGATATACTCTCCGGTCAGCAGGACCACCGCCCGCTCTACCGCATTTTCCAGTTCGCGAATATTCCCCGGCCATGCGTAGTGAATCAGTAAGTCCATCGCCTGCGGCGTAAACCCCTGCACCGCTTTGCGGTTACGCTCGGCATAACGCTGCAGGAAATAGCGCGCCAGCTGAGGGATATCCTCCTTGCGCTGACGCAGCGGCGGCATATCGATAGTCACGACGTTCAGGCGATAGTAGAGATCCTGACGAAAACGTCCGGCGCTGACCTCTTCAGCTAAATCCCGGTGGGTGGCGGCAATTAGCCGTACATCTACCGAAAGGGTCTGATTGCTGCCCACGCGCTGCACTTCACGCTCCTGAATCGCCCGCAGCAGGCGCACCTGCATCAGCGGTGAAATATCGCCAATCTCATCGAGAAAGAGCGTACCGCCGTCCGCTTCAACAAAACGCCCTTCTCGCCGTTTGTCCGCGCCGGTAAAGGCGCCTTTCTCGTGACCAAACAGCTCCGACTCCAGCAACGACTCGTTGAGTGCGGCACAGTTGAGGATCACCAGCGGCCTGCGGCTGCGGGCGCTGCTGGCGTGCAGCGCCCGCGCGACCAGCTCTTTCCCGGTGCCCGACTCGCCGTGAATTAATACCGTCGCATCAGAGGGGGCAACCAGGGCAATATTATTCAGCAGCGCCCGCATCGCCGGGCTATCGCCCACCATGCCAAACTGGGCCGCGGGGGGACTACCCGCGACGGGTGACTCGCTCAGCCGCGTATGGGCCAACGCCTCAGACAGCGTCTGCTGCAGCTTGTCAAAGTCCAGCGGCTTAATCAGGTAGTCCAGCGCACCGGATTTCAGCGCCTCCACGGCGGTATCGACGCTGGAGTATGCGGTCATGATCAATACCGGAATCGACGGATTCCAGGTTTTGATCTCTTTCAGCGTTTCGATGCCGTCCATCTCGGCCATGCGGATATCGCAAAGCACCAGATCAAACACCGTCTGGCGCACCTGTTCCAGCGCCTGTACACCGTTGTAGGCCAGCGCAACCCGGTATCCCCAGCCCCGCAACAGCGCCTGTAAGATAGTGCAGTGGCTGATGTCATCGTCCACCACCAGAATATCGATCTGCTCGCCACTCATCCTTGTTCATCCTTTTGTTGCCCGTTGACCGGCAAATAGAGAGTAAATAGCGCGCCTTCGCCGGGGGCGCTCTCGGCGTGAATCGTTCCGCCGTGCTGCTCGACAATGTTCTGCACCACCGCCAGGCCCAGCCCGGTGCCGTCGGCCTTGGTCGTGAAGTACGGGGTAAAAATGGCCTGTAGCTGTTCCGCCGTCATCCCCTTGCCGCTGTCCGCAACGCTCACCTTTACTCGCCCGTCGCCGCATTCCCTCACCGCCACCGTAATCACGCCATCGCGGCCAATAGCGTGGACGGCATTGAGATAAAGGTTCAGCAGCACCTGTTTCAAACGATCCGGATCGGCCTGAATGCGGCATAGCGCGGGCTGCGCGGTGAACGCGAGCGTTATTGCCCGGCTGGCGGCATCCTGGCTAATTAGCTGAAGCGAGTGCATAATCACGTCATTCAAATCAACCGATTGATACGTTAAATGCGCCGGACGCACCAGTTCCAGCAGCTCGCTGACGACCCTGTTCAGGCGATCGGCTTCCTTCGCCATCACCTGGGCCAGCTGATGCGCTTCGCCATCGGCTGGGGTTCGCTCGGCAAAATACTTTGCCAGCCCTTTTATAGATGACAGCGGGTTGCGGATCTCATGGGCGACGCCCGCGGCCAGATGACCAAGCGCCACCAGCTTTTCTTTACGCGCCGTCGCCTCCTGCAGCTGCTTGCGCGAACGTTGATAGCGGCGGAACCAGAACTGCGCCAGCAACGTTGCCGCCATCACTACGCCCGCCGCGCAGAGCATGATAACCATATTACGCAGGCTACGGGCATGGTCGGCATCCAGCTCGCGGGTATCAAAAGCAATAAAAATAACCTGGGGAGCCTGGGTACGTAGCCCGGCAGCTTCGCGACGCATCATCATGCGCATATGATGCCCGCCGCCGTTAAGCGGGCGAAATTGACGATAAATCTCCAGCGCCGGTTCCGGTTTTTCGAGCCGGCGCCAGCGCTCCTCGCTCCCAATATTCAGCTCACGCAGAGTGCTGGCAGGGTAGAGCGACTCACCAACCCGCTGCGGGTCGCTATGGGCAATGATTTTACCGCTCTCATCCGTCACAGCGAACCACAGCACGCCTGGCTGCCAGGCCATCTCCTCCAGCAACGCCTGCAGTTGGGAATGATGCATACGCATTCCCATGCCCACCCGGGCGCCGGACTCAAGGGCGCGAATCAGCACGCTGCCCTTTTCCTGGATAGTCTGGCGCGCGGCTTCATTTTCACGGCCATAATCACGCACGATTAACGCAGAGAACAGGCACACCAGCAGCAAGATAAGGCCGGTTAACAACCAGCTCAGCCAGACGGCGACGGAATCCTTAGACAACCGCATCGCGTTCATGACAACTCCCTTTCCTCAGACACCGTATCGCTCAGCAGAAATCATGCCATTTTTCCGTCCCGTCTAACCGCTTCTCATGCGCAAACCGGGAAGGCGATCGAGTAAAAATGACCCGCAGCCTCCTTGACCGCGAGTCATTTTTACTCGCTCTCGTCTGGCTGGAAGGCGCTCAATGCCAGATATCCTGCGGCCTTTCCATTCTGGCACAGAAGATGCAAATCATTGAGAAACCATAAGCCAGGAGAATAAACTATGAAACGGAACAAAAAAATGACGCTGACGCTGATTGCCCTCGCCGCGCTGACTTTCGGCAGCAGTTCAGCCTGGGCAAGGCACCACTGGAATAACGGCAGCGGAATGGGCCCCCAGGGCTACAGCCAGCTCACCGCCGATCAGCAGGCCACTGCCCGGAAGCTGCATAACGATTTCTATGAACAAACCCGCGTTTTACGTCAGCAGCTTCAATCAAAACGCTACGAATACCATGCGCTGTTAACCGCGGATAAGCCTGACAGCGCGAAAGTCGAATCCATTGCCCAGGAGATGGAGGTTCTCGGTCAACAGCTGGCCCAGCAGCGGGTGAAGTTCGATCTCGCGTTAGCGCAGGCGGGTATTTCTCGCGGTGTGGATATGGGACCAGGGAGCTGCGGCGGAGGCCGCGGTCATATGGGGATGAGCCACTGGTAAGGCTCAGAAGCTTTTTTCGGTCGGCTGCCAGGTGCAGAAATCTTCGTTTGCCACCAGCAGCAGCTGAGAGCCTTCAGGCGCTTCCAGCCACGCCACGCTGACCTCAATGGATGAGTGATTCTGACGTCGCTCAATATGCGCCAGCGCCTGCGTATCGAGGTCAGGCTTCACGGTCTGACCTTCACAGGTGGTCACCGTCCTGTTGGCATGCCAGCGCCCCTGGCGCAGCATAACGCGTCCCTGACGCAGAGCGTCGCTGGTCTGGCGTATTTGCTCAGCGCGATAGCGGTATAGCGCGACCTGATCGCTGGAAAGCTGCTGCTTCTGCCCATCGATTTCACGCTGCATAAAGCTGAGTTCGCCCTGCGCATCAAACCGGGCGCGAATATGTTCCGGCGGTTTACCGTAGACGTTGAGTTCAATCAGCGCGAGCTGGCCATCCTGCCAGCGGTACTCGCTGGTCGAAGTATTACCATGACGCCATGGACTGAAGGCGGCAAGGAGATGGACCTCGCCGTTAGAATCTTTGCGCCAGATACGCATCGCCCCCTGGTTATCCGCATATCCGCTGGCGGTAAACGGCGGGAGAGAGGAATCATGGCTGCAGGCAGTGAGCAGCAATACGCCTACCAGCGCCAGCGTGCGGCGCCAGGTAGACAAAAGGGGCCGACAAGCCCCTTCGATAAAACTGTACACTGCCACGCGGTCTTACTTAACTGCGTCTTTCAGAGCTTTACCAGAAACAAATGCCGGTACGTTTGCTGCGGCGATTTTGATTTCATTACCGGTCTGCGGGTTGCGGCCAGTACGCTCAGCGCGGTGGTTCACTTTGAAGGTACCGAAACCAACCAGTTGAACAGCATCACCTTCTTTCAGAGACTCGGTAATTGCAGCCAGGGTAGATTCCAGGGCAGCTTTCGCCTGTGCTTTGGACAGGTCAGCTTTGTCCGCAATTACATCAATCAGTTGAGTCTTGTTCATAAGTTATCCTTACAATGTGTTTATCGCTTGCTAAGCATCGAGTGCGACGGAAATGCCTGAAAAGCACTCTCCTGCATACACGCACCGATAGCCACGTTTTTTCGCCCCCCAAATGTAGACCAGACGGGGGGCGGAATGGAAGCCTTCAGACGCTACAATTCAGGCGGTAAATCACGTTTTCTGGTCTCATTGCTGAAAATTTATACCAATATTGCTCTCACCGGCCTCGCGAAGGTCTGCACGCAGCCCTTTGATCAGTTCAATATCGCGTTCTTCGCAGTCGGCCAGAAGACGGAAAATTTCCCACTGAATATCCCATTCTTGTTCGACTGCCGGGTTTTCCTTGAGCTCTTCGTCGGTCATTTCGCGACCAGCCTGGGTCATTTCCAGCATCGCAACGGTGGTGATCGAGCTCTTGCTGACTTCAATAGCATGTTCGAGCGTTTCGCCGCTCAGCCGCGAATGAATCAGCTCACTCAAGGCCACGCATGCATCAATGGCCGGATAGACGCCGTACAGGTCGTAATCATCAGCGGCCGGAATCGCCTCTTCCAGCTTTTCCAGCTGGCTGTCGAAATTCACCTTCGCATCTTTTACCGTCAGCGTTTCCCAGATCAGATCGAGAATACGGCGATAAAGCTGGCCATCGGCGAACTCAGTTTGCTGACAGAACATGGCGTAGTTGGGGTACATCCGCTCGCACAGGCAGGCCATAAAGGTCACGTGCTGCCAGCTTTCCAGCTTCTCCAGACGCAGATGAATCGGGTTTTGTAACATGATGAAATCTCGAAGTCAGAAATTAGCCGCAGTGTACCTGAATCAGTCGTGATTTGCTTGCCAACGCACAAACGCCGGACGCCGGGACGCCACGGCATCAGCCCAGCGCGTCGGTTCAGGCAGGCGGTAGCCTTTCAGGCAGCGCTCCACCCACATCAGCGCGCTATCCAGGCCCACGCGGTGCCCGGTACTCACAAACAGGGGATTACAGCGCGTTTTACTGCGCAAAACCCACGCCAGCTGCTCGCCTTTATCTAACAACGGCGCCAGCGCGCCGGGCTCATCGCCCAGCGGCTCGAACTTACCGCACAGCCGTTTTTTCGCCACGCCGATGGTCGGCACATCCACCAGCAGACCAAAATGGCTGGCGACGCCGAGGCGGCGCGGGTGGGAAATACCGTGGCCATCAACAAATAAGAGATTTGGCTTCTGCGAAAGCTGCTCCCAGGCCGCCAGCAGCGCGGGGGTTTCGCGAAAGGAGAGGAAGCCGGGGATATAGGGCATCGTGGTCGCGACGCGCGCGACCTGATACTCCACCAGCTCCAGGGATGGATAGCTCAGCAGCACCATCGCCGCCCGGGTCACCTCTCCCTCTTGCTCAAATCCAACATCCGCTCCGCCGATCAGCGTCGGCGGATCCTGGTCCAGCCGATCGCCTCGTTCAACCGATGCCGCCAGGCTGAGCTGCTGGGTGCGTAGCGATGACAAATCCATATTCACTCCTTAACGGTGGTATGGCGCCGACAACCGGTGCACTGCCTCCACAAATACGCCCGCATGTTCCGGGTCGACGTCCTGATGAATGCCGTGCCCAAGGTTAAAGACATGGCCTTCGCCCTGGCCAAACCCGGCGAGAATGGTCGCCACCTCTTCTTCGATGCGCGCCGGAGGGGCATAGAGCATCGAGGGATCCATATTGCCCTGCAGGGCGACTTTATGGCCGACGCGACGCCGCGCATCGGCGATATCGGTCGTCCAGTCGAGCCCCAGCGCATCGCAGCCGGTTTCCGCCATCGCTTCCAGCCACTGCCCGCCGCCTTTGGTAAACAGCGTCACCGGCAGGCGGCGGCCATCATTCTCACGCAGCAGCCCATCAACGATTTTATGCATGTAATAGAGCGAGAACTGCTGATAATCCCGGCCGGTCAGCACCCCGCCCCAGGTATCAAAGATCATCACCGACTGCGCGCCCGCTTTGATTTGCGCATTCAGATACAGCGTGACGCTTTTCGCCAGCTTATCGAGCAGCGCGTGCAGGGCCTGCGGCTCGGCGTACATCATCTTTTTGATCACCGTAAACGCTTTGCTGCTGCCGCCTTCCACCATGTAGGTCGCCAGCGTCCACGGGCTGCCGGAAAAGCCAATCAGCGGCACTTCTCCCTTCAGCTCACGGCGGATGGTGCGCACGGCGTTCATCACGTAGCCAAGCTCATCTTCCGGGTCGGGGACGGGTAATTTATCGACATCCGCTTTGCCGGTAATGGGTGAGGTAAAACGCGGGCCCTCCCCGGCTTCGAAATAGAGCCCCAGCCCCATCGCATCCGGGATGGTGAGAATGTCCGAGAAGAGGATAGCCGCATCCAGCTTATAGCGGCGCAGCGGCTGCAGCGTCACTTCACAGGCAAGCTCGGCGTTTTTACACAGCGACATAAAATCGCCCGCCTCGGCGCGGGTGGCCTTATATTCCGGTAAATAGCGGCCCGCCTGACGCATCATCCATACCGGGGTGACATCAACCGGCTGGCGTAGCAGCGCGCGCAGGTAGCGATCGTTCTTCAGTTCGGTCATTTTTACATTCCTTTAGCGTTGATGCGCCAAGTTTATACACAAAATCATTCAAAGTGGATCGAGGCGGCAATTGAATGAACCCAAGGAGCTTACTCAAGTAAGTGACTGGGGTAAGTGAAAGCAGCCAACAAAGAGGCAATTTGAAGGATAAAGTATATGTAACATGTCACTCATACTCTGCCCGACACATCGCCACGGTATCTTCAATCAGACGGCGCGCCACGGTGCCCGGCGGCGGCAAAAGCGGCAGATTGTCATAGCGATACCATCCCGCCTCCAGCAGCTCTTTCTTGTCGATGACAATCTCGCCGCTATCGTACTCGGCCATAAACGCGGTCATCAGCGATTGTGGGAACGGCCAGGGCTGAGAGGTCACGTAGCGCAGGTTTTTCACCTTAATGCCGCTCTCCTCCATCACCTCGCGGGCAACGGTCTGCTCCAGGGTTTCGCCGACTTCGACAAACCCGGCCAGCACCGTATGCACGCCGTTACGATGGCGAGTATGCTGCGCCAGCAGGATAGAATCATCCCGACGGATGGCGACGATAATGCACGGGGCGATTTGCGGGTAGTAGCGTTCGCGGCAGTGGCTGCACAGCATTGCCCACTCGGTTTTGCTGGGGTGCATAGGATGGCCGCAGTAGCCGCAGAATTTGTGCGAGCGGTAGAATTCCGCCAACTGGATCCCGCGTCCCGCCAGTTGAAAAAGGCCAGCATCCTGATCGAGCACCTGACGCAGCGATCCCATCTCATGCCGGCGATCCTGGCGGACCAGCCACACCGGATCGCCCTGCCATTCTCCGATTCGCAGCGCGGGCTGCCCCGCAAGATTAAAATTTACCGCTTCGCCGTAGGGCAATTCTCCGTCGGGCAACCATAATTTCTGTTCGTGGCTGACGATCCACCAGCCGCGATCTAATTTTTCAATAATACGATCCATATCTATTGCACTACCTTTATTTTACTGGCACTTTTAACATTAAATTTACATTTTGGTGAGCAACGTATTTCTCTTAAAACCTTGCGGAGTCAACCATGTTAAACCAGCTGGAAAACCTGACGGAACGTGTTGGAGGCAGCAATAAACTGGTCGATCGCTGGCTACAAGTACGTAAGCATTTGCTTGTGGCTTACTACAACCTGGTTGGCCTGAAGCCCGGCAAAGAATCATTTATGCGGCTTAATGAGAAAGCGCTGGATGATTTTTGTCAAAGCCTGGTGGACTACCTCTCCTCCGGCCATTTTAATATTTATGAACGCTTTATCGGCGAATTGGAAGGCGATACGCCACTTTTAGCCGCCACTAAGATTTATCCACAGCTGCAGGCCAATACCCAGCAGATCATGGATTATTACGACTCCTGCCTCGAAAACGCCATCGATCACGATAACTACCTTGAGTTCCAGCAGGCGCTGTCGGATATCGGCGAAGCGCTGGAAGCGCGCTTTGCGCTGGAAGATAACCTGATCGCCCTCGCCGTCGCCCACAGCCGCAAAGACAACGTCAGCGACAATATCGCGCCGACCGCTTGAGTTGTGAGCCATTAACGCGTAGTTTACATACATTCCCCCTCACGGAGAGGGGATGTCATCTTGTCGGAGTGCCCATTTTCCACACTGGAAAAGGCTGAGACCGTTAATTCGGGATCCGCGGAACCTGATCAGGCTAATACCTGCGAAGGGAACAAGAGTAAACTGCGTTTAGCATCTGCCTCTTCAGGGCCGATCGCATCTGTTACTCCATCCGTCGTCTGGCAAGCCATATCCTGTTTAACTGGAATGAGCTATGTCTACAACCAAACTCACGCGTCGAGAGCAACGCGAACGCGCCCAGCGCTTTATCGACACCCTGGAAGGTACCGCATTTCCCAATTCGCAGCGCATCTATATCCCCGGTTTGCAGGAAGATATTCGCGTACCGATGCGCGAAATTCAGCTGAGCCCGACGCTTATCGGCGGCAGCAAAGATAATCCTCAGTACGAAGCGAACGAAGCTATTCCGGTCTATGACACCTCCGGCCCCTATGGCGATCCGCACGTCGCGATTAACGTTCAGCAGGGTCTGGCAAAACTGCGTCAGCCGTGGATTGATGCGCGCCGCGACTGCGAAGCACTCAGCGATCGCAGCTCGGCCTATACCAGAGAGCGGCTGGCGGATGATGGCCTCAACGAACTGCGCTTTACCGGCCTGCTCACGCCCAGGCGCGCCATCGTCGGGAAATGCGTGACGCAGCTGCACTACGCCCGTCAGGGGATTGTCACCCCGGAAATGGAGTTCATCGCCATTCGCGAGAATATGGGCCGCGAGCGTATTCGTGGCGAAGTGCTGCGCCAGCAGCATCCGGGCGTTGGGTTTGGCGCGCGGCTGCCGGAGAATATCACCCCGGAGTTTGTGCGCGCTGAGGTCGCCGCCGGGCGCGCGATTATCCCGGCCAATATTAATCATCCGGAATCCGAACCGATGATTATTGGCCGCAACTTCCTCGTGAAGGTTAACGCCAATATCGGCAACTCGGCGGTCACTTCGTCGATTGAAGAAGAGGTCGAGAAGCTGGTGTGGGCGACGCGCTGGGGAGCGGATACGGTCATGGACCTCTCCACCGGCCGCTATATTCACGAGACCCGCGAGTGGATCCTGCGCAATAGTCCGGTACCGATCGGTACGGTGCCGATCTACCAGGCTCTGGAGAAGGTCAACGGGATCGCCGAAGATCTCACCTGGGAAGCCTTCCGCGACACGCTGCTCGAGCAGGCGGAACAGGGGGTGGACTACTTCACCATCCATGCGGGCGTGCTGCTGCGCTACGTGCCGATGACCGCCAGGCGCCTGACCGGCATCGTCTCCCGCGGCGGCTCAATCATGGCGAAATGGTGCCTGTCCCATCACAAAGAGAATTTCCTCTACCAGCATTTCCGCGAAATCTGCGAAATCTGCGCCGCCTATGACGTCTCGCTGTCATTGGGCGACGGCCTGCGTCCCGGCTCGATTCAGGATGCCAACGACGAAGCGCAGTTCGCCGAACTGCACACCCTGGGCGAACTGACCAAAATCGCCTGGGAGTATGACGTACAGGTGATGATCGAAGGCCCGGGCCACGTGCCGATGCAGATGATTCAGCGCAATATGACCGAAGAGCTGGAGCACTGCCACGAAGCGCCGTTCTACACCTTAGGGCCGCTAACCACCGATATCGCGCCGGGCTATGACCATTTCACCTCGGGAATTGGCGCCGCCATGATCGGCTGGTTCGGCTGCGCGATGCTCTGCTACGTGACGCCAAAAGAGCACCTCGGCCTGCCGAATAAAGAAGACGTTAAGCAGGGCCTGATTACCTACAAAATTGCCGCCCACGCCGCCGATCTCGCCAAAGGCCACCCCGGCGCGCAGATCCGCGATAACGCCATGTCGAAAGCGCGCTTCGAGTTCCGCTGGGAAGATCAGTTTAATCTGGCGCTCGACCCGTTCACCGCACGCGCTTACCACGACGAAACCCTGCCGCAGGAGTCAGGCAAAGTGGCCCACTTCTGCTCCATGTGCGGCCCTAAATTCTGCTCAATGAAGATAAGCCAGGAAGTTCGCGACTACGCCGCCGCGCAGACCATCGAAGTGGGGATGGCCGATATGTCGGATAACTTTCGCGCCCGCGGCGGTGAAATCTATCTACGTAAGGAGGAAGCCTGATGTATCAACCCGATTTTCCATCCGTCCCTTTCCGCCTGGGGCTTTATCCAGTCGTCGATAGCGTCGCGTGGATCGAACGCCTGCTGGTCGCGGGCGTTCGCACTCTCCAGCTGCGCATCAAGGATAAACGCGATAGTGAGGTTGAAGAGCATGTCGTTGCCGCTATCGCCCTGGGACGCAAATACCATGCGCGGCTGTTTATTAACGATTACTGGCGCCTGGCCATCAAACATCAGGCTTACGGCGTGCATTTAGGCCAGGAGGATCTGGAAACGACCGACCTCAGCGCCATCCGCAACGCCGGGCTGCGTCTTGGCGTTTCGACGCATGACGATATGGAAATTGATATCGCGCTGGCGGCGCGTCCCTCTTACATCGCGCTTGGGCACGTTTTTCCAACGCAAACCAAGCAGATGCCTTCCGCCCCTCAGGGGCTGGATCAGCTGGCGCAGCATATTCAGCGACTCGGGGTTTATCCAACCGTGGCGATTGGCGGCATCAGCCTTGAGCGCGCCCCGGCGGTACTGGCGACCGGCGTCGGCAGCGTTGCGGTGGTCAGCGCCATTACTCAGGCGGCCGACTGGCGACAGGCAACGGCCCGGCTGCTCGAGATAGCGGGAGCCGGTGATGAATGACAGCGATTTTATGCGCTATAGCCGCCAGCTGCTGCTGGAGGATATCGCCATTGAAGGCCAGCAAATGCTGCTGGCCAGCCGGGTGTTGATCGTGGGTCTCGGCGGGCTGGGCTCTCCCGCCGCGCTCTATCTTGCCGGCGCTGGCGTCGGCACGCTGGTGCTGGTCGATGACGACGACGTGCACGTCAGTAACCTGCAGCGACAAATTTTGTTCACCAGCGAGGATATCGCTCAGCCTAAAACCACGGCCGCCAGGGCCCGGCTGGCTCAGTTAAATCCGCAGATTGAACTGATTGCGCTGAAGCAGCGGTTAGGCGGAAAGGCCCTGCAGGATGAAGTGGCGAAGGCCGATGTGGTACTGGATTGCACCGATAACATGGCGACTCGTCAGGCGATCAACGCCGCCTGCGTCGCGCTTAAAACGCCGCTGATTACCGCCAGCGCCGTCGGGCTTGGGGGGCAGCTGATGGTACTGACGCCGCCGTGGGAGCAGGGCTGCTATCGCTGTCTGTGGCCGGACGCTAACGAGCCTGAGCGCAACTGCCGTACGGCGGGCATTATCGGTCCGGTGGTTGGCATGATGGGTACCCTACAGGCGCTGGAGGCCATCAAGCTGCTCGCTGGCATGATGGCCCCGCGGAACACGCTGCGCCTGTTCGATGCCCGAACCAGCAGCTGGCGCACTCTCGCGCTCCAGCGGGCTCAGGGCTGTCCGGTATGCGGAGGGCAGCATGCGGATATGGTTTAACGATGAACCGTTGCAGTGCGCCGAAGCGACCTCCGTCGCCGATCTGCTCACGCAGCTGGAACAGCAGCAGCCGGGCGTCGCGCTGGCGCTCAATCAACGCATCCTGCCGCGTGAACGGTGGGAAGATCATCTCTTACAGGAAGGCGATCAAATCCTGCTTTTTCAGGTTATCGCTGGAGGCTGACATGTTACGTATTGCGGATAAAACCTTTGAGTCACATCTTTTCACCGGCACCGGTAAATTCGCCGCCCCCGACGTCATGGTGGAGGCCATTCGCGCCTCCGGCAGCCAGCTGGTGACGCTGGCGATGAAGCGCGTCGATCTCCGTCAGCATAATGACGCGATCCTCGCGCCGCTGCTGGCGGCCGGCGTTAGCCTGCTGCCCAACACCTCCGGCGCCAAAACGGCGGAAGAGGCGGTATTTGCCGCCCGCCTGGCGCGGGAGGCGCTGGGCACCCACTGGCTGAAGCTGGAAATTCATCCGGACGCCCGCTGGCTGCTCCCCGATCCGATCGAAACGCTGAAAGCGGCGGAGATTCTGGTACGGGAAGGCTTCGTGGTGCTGCCCTACTGCGGCGCCGACCCGGTGCTGTGCAAGCGCCTTGAAGAAGCGGGCTGCGCGGCGGTGATGCCGCTCGGCGCGCCCATCGGCTCCAATCAGGGGCTGGAAACTAAAGCGATGCTGGAGATTATTATCGCGCAGGCCACGGTGCCGGTAGTCGTTGACGCGGGTATTGGCGTGCCGAGCCACGCGGCGCAGGCGCTGGAAATGGGCGCTGACGCGGTACTGGTGAATACCGCCATCGCCGTTGCCGACGATCCGGTAACCATGGCGCGGGCCTTCCGTTTAGCGATCGATGCCGGCTTGCTGGCCCGACAGGCAGGCCCGGGCGTGCGCAGCGCGCAGGCGCAGGCCACCAGCCCGCTGACCGGCTTTCTGGAGGCGCGGGTATGAACACCTTCACTGACCGTTGGCGGCAGCTGGACTGGGACGATATTCGCCTGCGAATCAACGGGAAAACCCCCGCCGACGTTGAACGCGCCCTGGCGGCAAAACAGCTCAGCCGTGACGATATGATGGCCCTGCTTTCCCCCGCCGCCGCTGGCTATCTGGAGCCTCTGGCCCAGCGCGCTCAGCGCCTGACTCGCCAGCGTTTTGGTAATACCGTCAGCTTTTATGTCCCGCTGTATCTCTCTAATCTCTGCGCCAACGACTGTACCTACTGCGGTTTCTCAATGAGTAACCGCATCAAGCGCAAGACTCTGGATGAGGCGGAAATAGCCCGTGAATGCGCGGCGATCCGCGAAATGGGCTTTGAGCATCTGCTGCTGGTGACCGGCGAACATCAGGGCAAGGTCGGCATGGACTACTTTCGTCAACATCTGCCCGCGATTCGCCGCCAGTTCGCCTCGCTGCATATGGAGGTCCAGCCGCTGGCGATGGAAGAGTATGCCGAGCTGAAAACCCTCGGTCTGGACGGGGTGATGGTCTATCAGGAGACCTATCATGAAAGCATGTATGCGAAACACCATCTGAAAGGGAAAAAGCAGGACTTCTTCTGGCGGCTGGATACGCCGGACAGGCTTGGGCAGGCGGGGATTGATAAAATTGGCCTTGGCGCACTTATTGGCCTTTCCGACAGCTGGCGGGTGGACTGCTTTATGGTGGCGGAGCATCTGCTGTGGCTCCAGCAGCATTACTGGCGCAGCCGCTACTCCATCTCCTTCCCACGTCTGCGGCCTTGCGCGGGAGGTATCGAGCCCGCCTCATTAATGGATGAACGGCAGCTGGTGCAAACTATTTGCGCCTTCCGCCTGCTGGCTCCGGAAGTGGAACTCTCGCTCTCCACCCGCGAATCCCCCTGGTTCCGCGATCGGGTGATCCCGCTGGCCATCAACAACGTCAGCGCCTTTTCGAAAACCCAGCCCGGCGGGTATGCCGATAACCATCCGGAGCTGGAGCAGTTCGCGCCTCACGATGACCGCCGTCCGGAAGAGGTCGCCAGCGCGCTGGTGGCCAGCGGTCTACAGCCGGTATGGAAGGATTGGGACAGCTGGCTGGGACGCGCCTCCCAATCGTCATGATAACGAATGTAATTTCTTAAACGTTCTTCATGCACGATCGTAATAAGAGAAACGGGAGATTGTGGCCCTGTTCCCGTTTCTCTATTCTGCCCCTGTCAGCAGCGGACGCTGACCAGGGCGAATATTCACTCTTCCTCCTTTTCGCCCTGCTCCCGCCTCTTTGCGGCAACGGTAATTCCATCAATATCGAATATTAATCAGTCCATATCACAACGTCAGCGTTATAATTACCGGAGTTTTATCTGATTCGCTCAGCAGGCATGCTGGCTAAACCTGCGTCTCCACCCACGGTTTAACGCTTCTGGAACGATTTACGACTCATGGCTCGTCATAATAGAAAGCTCTCTTTCACCACGCCGATTATCATCGGATTTGCGGGTATTTTATTCAGCTTCTTGCTGATAGCGATGTTTGCCACGACGACGCAGAGGAATGATTTTCTCGAAGATTATCATCATATTAATCGCAATTTTACCCACAATATGGCGACCAACTACACGGAGACGCTGCTGCAGGGCAACGACTTTATCCTCACCCGTGCCGCCACTTTCTTTGCCCGCAACGATGCGCTGAATGAGGCGGTTAACGTCAATCCGGAAAAAGGGTTGATGCAGCTTATGCAGTTGCAAAATATGATGCAGACCGTTTCGTCCATCTCGCTGGCGGATACCAATGGGCACTATCTGCGCGCGCCCGAGGTTCTGGAAACCGAAGATAGCCAGTCCTTCGATGCCAAAACAAGGCCGTGGTTTATTAAGCAAGCGGAAGCCAGTACCTTCAGTCGGTATACCAGCCCGTACAACGACTACTTCACGCATCATCCGACGATTACCGTCTACAAACCCATAATTTCTCCAGAGGGACGGCTAAAGGGCAGTCTCGCGTTTCATCTCGATCTCACCTCAATGGGCTACGCGTTACGGCAGATGGTAGCACCCGTCCAGGGAGAATTTTTTGTGGTGCAACGCGATGGTAAAGTCATTCTCCACCCCGACCCCGGCGCTTTATTTAAACCCTACGTCAGTGAAGCCTTGATGGACAGAATGACCAGCGGCGAAGGCCAGCTTTACGATACCAATACGGACACCTGGTACTATTACTACTCCTTTACCAACCCCGACTGGTTTGTTATTTATCGGGTCGATAACTCGACGCTGGTCAACTTAACGCGCCATGAAACGGATATCGTCGCCTGGAGCTTTGCCCTGGCCGCGATCGTTATCGTGCTGTTTGGACTGTATCTGCGCCATGCTTCACGTACGGTGTTGATGAACATCATCAATGCGATTAAAACCGGGGATGTTCAGCGCGCCCCGCGGCTGGAAGCGATGCTCAGCAAAGCCATCGAGAGCAATAAGCAGCGCGAGTTAACCTACGTTCGCCAGGCGACCATCGACGCGCTAACCGGCTGCAAGAACCGCCGCGCCTTTGACAGCGATATCGCCGCGCTGATGAACGATCATCAGCCCTTCTCTCTTGCGCTGGTTGATATTGATAACTTCAAAACGATAAACGACACCTGGGGTCACCTCAACGGCGATATCGTGCTGCGCAATGTCGCCCGGGAAGGGCTGCAAATCCTCCAGCCCCTGCAAATTTCGCTTTACCGCTACGGCGGCGAAGAGTTTGCGGTGATCTTTACCACCGGACATAGCGATGACGCCCTGATGCTGCTGGAGAGCTGGCGGGCCCGCGTTGCGCAGCGCTCCTGGCGTGAAGAAGGGCTAACGGTCACCTTCAGCGCGGGACTGGGGGAATGGAATATGGAGCCCCTGGAGCAGCTTGTCGTACGCGTTGATGAAGCGCTGTATAAAGCCAAGCAGCAGGGCAAGAATCGCATCGTCCGCGCTTAACAGAGCCCACCGTTTCAGGCCTGTCGGACGCGGCTTTTAGCGTTTTCTCCCCCAGAACCGAAACCGGTTTCATTATTTTGTGATGACTTACACACAATCACCGTAAAGCGGTTGTCCCGCCCGCCTGCCCGCGATAAAGATGGTACATCAAGGAACATAAGGGCCAACAATTATGAAGAATATCGTTTTATGCTGTGCCGCAGGAATGTCCACCAGCATGCTGGTTCAACGTATGCAGGCCGCTGCGCAACAAAAAGGCGTGGAAGTCTCCATCAAAGCCGTACCGGTTGCCGAGTTTAAAGATAATCTTGCCGCTGCCGATATTATCCTGCTCGGCCCTCAGGTGAAGTACGAGCAGGCCAAGCTACAGGCAATGGCCGACCCGTTTGGTAAAAAAGTCGCCGTCATCGATATGATGGATTACGGCATGATGAAAGGCGATGCCGTGCTTGATAAAGCCCTGAAGCTGATGGAGTAAGAGATGGAAGATTTAGAAACAATCATCATGGAGCTGCTGGTTAACGCCGGTTCTGCGCGCAGCTCGGCGTTAACCGCTCTGCAGCTGGCGCGTAAAGGCGATTTTGCTGCGGCCGAACAGGCAATGGCGGAATCCCATGAATTCGTCAAGCATGCGCATAAAATCCAGACCCAGCTGATCGGCATGGATGAAGGCAGCGGCAAGCTTCCGGTTAACCTGATTACCGTACACTCTCAGGACCACCTGATGAACGCGATGGTCATTCAGGATCTGGCTACCGACATGATTGAGCTCTATCGCCGAATTCCGCTCGCACAATAACGTCAACGACTTAACAGGCGCCGCTACCGGCGCCCGTATCCTCTTAAAGAAATCCGTACATCGCCGCAAATACCCAGCCAAAGACGCAAGAGACGCTGACGCCAATGAGCCCTGGCAGAATAAAGCTATGGTTAATCACAAAGCGGCCGATATGCGTGGTACCTGAGCGGTCGAACTGAATCGCCGCCAGATCGCTTGGGTAGGTCGGCAGAATGTAATAGCCGTAGCAGGCGGGCGCGGAAGCGACGATGTAGGCCGGATCGACGCCGATCGCCAACGCCACCGGAACGATCGCCGCCAGCGCAGCCGCCTGGGAGTTAACAAACTTCGATACCAGCAGCAGAACGATAGCGTAGGCCCACGGGTACTCCTTCACCATCTCCCCGAGCACGCCTTTAATCTCGGTCATGTGCGCGCCGAACATCGTTTCCGCCATCCACGCGATGCCGTACACGGCAACGATAGCGATCATCCCGGAACGGAACACCTCATTTTTGGAGATCGAAGCCGGATTCGTTTTCGTAATGATGATGATGAGCGCCCCGGAGAGCAGCATAAACATCTGGATCACCAGCACCATCGACAGCGGCTTACCGTCGAATGCCGGACGCAGTTCGGAGAAGGCGCCGAGCAGGGCGACAACCGCGATTGAGGCCAGAAAAATCCACATCGCAATCCAGTTGCTGGTCGGAAGCTTTCTATCCAGCAGCGTGGCCGTGTCCCCGTACACGTAGTGACGGTTTTCCGGTACCGCAATAAAGGCCTGGAAGGTTTCGTCTTTATCGAGGTCTTTGCCGCGAAACCAGCTGAAGATACCAATGGCCAGAATCCCCAGCAGCGTGGACGGAATGGTTATCGCCAGCAGGTCGAGAAATTCAAGGTGCTTGCCGTTAAAGGTAAAGTTGCCAAGCATTGCCACCAGCGAGACAACCGCCACGGAAACCGGGCTGGCGATAATCCCCATCTGCGCGCCGATCGAGCTGGCGGCCATGGGTCGCTCCGGACGGATGTTATTTTTGATGGCGACATCATAAATAATCGGCAGAATGGTATATACCACGTGCCCCGTGCCGCAAAGAATCGTCAGCGTACAGGTGACGAATGGCGCGACGATCGAGACATATTTCGGGTTTCGCCGCAGGAGTTTCTCGGCAATCTGCAGCATCACGTCTAAACCACCGGAAGCCTGCAGCGTCGCCGATGCCGCCACGACGGCGATAATGACCAGCATGACATCGACGGGCGGTTTTCCAGGCTTCAGGTGAAAAACAAAGACCAGGATAACTAGCCCAATGCCGCCTAAAAGACCGAGCGCAATGCCGCCCTTTCTCGCACCATAGAACAGACAAATTAAGATAATGATAAGTTGTATAGCAAATTCCATACATCCCCCAGAAGCTATCCATTAAATAACGACAATACTCTCCGCTTTGTTTTTATTAGTTCACCTCCTCCATCGCCTTTTAACAGGCGTAACAATCCCCTCGGCTGCGGTAAACCGAAAAGAACCGGGAAAGTAATCACATGATTATTTTAGTTTTTTGACTATATAGCGTTTGCGGTGCTTATTTTTTGACACGCGTAGAATTTTCACCCTTTCATTGAAGATGAAAAACAGTCATGGAAATAAATCATTATAGGAGTGGTTTATATTTGCTAATTAATTGCAGCTATTACATCAATAAAATGTAATAAAAAAGTAGACGGAATAAACTGGCAGGCAATAAAAAAGCCAGTCAGATGACCTGACTGGCTTTTTGAGCGTTTAGTGAATCAACGATTAATCGTTGTCAGAACCGCCCAGACCCGCGTTCAGCAGTTCTGCCAGGTTAGCAGAAGCTTCTTCCACGCTGACCTGCGGCGCTGCTGGCAGTTCGCCCGCTGCGCGGCGGCGCATACGATCCTGGTGGTACGCATAACCGGTACCGGCCGGGATCAGACGACCCACGATAACGTTCTCTTTCAGGCCACGCAGTTCGTCGCGTTTACCCGCAACGGCTGCTTCGGTCAGGACACGGGTGGTCTCCTGGAACGATGCGGCAGAGATGAACGATTCGGTTGCCAGGGACGCTTTGGTGATACCCAGCAGATCGCGGGAGAATGTTGCCCCCACTTTGCCGTTCGCTTCCAGATCGCGGTTAGCAATCTTAACGCGAGAGTATTCAACCTGTTCGCCTTCCAGGAAGTCGGAGCTACCGGCGCTTTCGATGGTCGCTTTACGCAGCATCTGACGAACGATAACTTCGATGTGCTTATCGTTAATCTTAACGCCCTGCAGACGGTATACGTCCTGAACTTCGTTAACGATGTAACGAGTCACAGCATGCACGCCACGCAGACGCAGAATGTCGTGCGGCGCTTCCGGACCGTCGGAAACCACGTCACCACGTTCTACGCGTTCACCTTCGAACACGTTGAGCTGACGCCACTTAGGAATCATCTCTTCGTACGGATCGCTACCGTCTACCGGGGTGATAACCAGACGACGTTTCCCTTTGGTTTCTTTACCGAAGGAAATGATGCCGCTGATTTCAGCCAGGATTGCCGGCTCTTTCGGACGACGCGCTTCGAACAGGTCGGCAACGCGCGGCAGACCACCGGTGATGTCCTTGGTACCGCCGGATTCCTGCGGTACACGCGCCAGGGTGTCACCAGAGCTGATCTGGACGCCATCTTCCAGCTGAACAATTGCTTTACCCGGCAGGAAGTACTGCGCAGGCATATCGGTGCCAGGGATCAGAACGTCATTACCCTGAGCATCAACGATTTTCAGCGCCGGACGCAGATCTTTACCGCCAGTGGTACGCTCTGCAGAATCCAGAACCACCAGAGAAGACAGACCGGTCAGTTCGTCGGTCTGACGAGTAATGGTCTGGCCGTCAATCATGTCAGTGAAGCGGACAAAACCACTCACTTCGGTGATAACCGGCATGGTGTGCGGATCCCAGTTTGCTACGGTTTCACCGCCGGCAACCTGCTCGCCATCACCTTTCGCCATAACGGAGCCGTAAGGCACTTTATAGCTCTCTTTGGTACGACCGAATTCGTCGATCAGCTTCAGCTCGGTATTACGGGAAGTAATAACCAGCTTACCGCTGGAGTTCACAACCGACTTCGCATTGCTCAGACGGATGCTACCTTTGTTTTTCACCTGGATGCTGGACTCAGCAGCCGCACGAGATGCCGCACCACCGATGTGGAACGTACGCATCGTCAGCTGTGTACCCGGCTCACCGATGGACTGTGCCGCGATAACGCCGATAGCCTCACCTTTGTTGATGATGTGGCCACGCGCCAGGTCACGACCGTAGCAGTGCGCACATACACCAAAGTCGGTGTCACAGGATACAACGGAACGCACTTTGACGGAGTCAACGGAGTTCTCTTCCAGCAGATCGCACCAGTGCTCGTGCAGCAGCGTGTTGCGTGGAACCAGAATGTCCGCCGTACCCGGCTTCAGAACGTCTTCAGCGGTCACACGACCCAGTACGCGATCGCGCAGCGGCTCTTTAACATCGCCACCCTCGATAACCGGGGTCATGGTGATGCCTTCCAGGGTGCCACAGTCGTCTTCAGTCACGACCAGGTCCTGCGCAACGTCAACCAGACGACGAGTCAGGTAACCGGAGTTCGCCGTTTTCAGTGCGGTATCCGCCAGACCTTTACGCGCACCGTGCGTGGAGATGAAGTACTGGAGTACGTTCAGACCTTCACGGAAGTTCGCGGTGATTGGCGTTTCGATGATGGAGCCATCCGGCTTCGCCATCAGACCACGCATACCGGCAAGCTGACGAATCTGTGCAGCAGAACCACGCGCACCGGAGTCGGCCATCATGTAAATGCTGTTGAAGGAGACCTGCTGCTCTTCTTCGCCGTTACGGTTAATAACGGTTTCAGTTTGCAGGTTGTCCATCATCGCTTTGGATACACGATCGTTCGCCGCGGCCCAGATATCGATAACTTTGTTGTAGCGTTCGCCAGCGGTAACCAGACCCGACTGGAACTGCTCCTGAATCTCAGCAACTTCCGCTTCCGCTTCGCTGATGATCTCGTATTTTTTCTCCGGGATGACCATGTCATCGATACCAACGGATGCACCTGAGCGCGCTGCATAAGCAAAGCCGGTGTACATCGTCTGGTCCGCAAAAATAACGGTCGGTTTCAGGCCCAGAATACGGTAGCAGGTATTCAGCATCTTAGAGATGGCTTTCTTGCCCAGCGCCTGGTTGACGATGGAGAAAGGCAGACCTTTCGGTACGATCATCCACAGAATGGCGCGACCAACGGTCGTATCTTTCAGGCTGGTTTTCGCAACGAACTCGCCGTTTTCATCTTTTTCGTATTCGGTGATACGCACTTTAACGCGCGCATGCAGAGAGGCCAGGCCAGCGCGATAAATACGCTCAGCTTCTTTCGGGCCAGTCAGCACCATGCCTTCGCCTTTGGCGTTAACACAGTCACGGGTCATGTAGTACAGACCCAGTACAACGTCCTGAGACGGAACGATGATTGGTTCGCCGTTCGCCGGAGACAGGATGTTGTTGGTAGACATCATCAGCGCACGCGCTTCGAGCTGGGCTTCCAGCGTCAGCGGTACGTGAACAGCCATCTGGTCACCATCGAAGTCGGCGTTGTATGCCGCACAAACCAGCGGGTGCAGCTGAATGGCTTTACCTTCGATCAGTACCGGCTCAAATGCCTGGATACCCAGACGGTGCAGGGTTGGTGCACGGTTCAGCAGTACCGGGTGTTCGCGGATCACTTCGTCCAGGATATCCCAAACGACAGCTTCTTCGCGCTCAACCATTTTCTTAGCGGCTTTGATGGTGGTGGCGAGGCCACGCAGTTCCAGCTTGCCGTAGATGAACGGTTTGAACAGCTCCAGCGCCATTTTCTTCGGCAGACCGCACTGATGCAGACGCAGGTATGGACCTACGGTGATAACAGAACGACCGGAGTAGTCAACGCGCTTACCGAGCAGGTTCTGACGGAAACGACCCTGCTTACCTTTGATCATATCGGCCAAAGATTTCAGAGGACGTTTGTTAGAACCGGTGATCGCACGACCGCGACGACCGTTATCCAGCAGGGCGTCGACCGCTTCCTGCAGCATACGTTTTTCGTTGCGTACGATGATGTCCGGCGCAGCCAGATCCAGCAGACGTTTCAGACGGTTGTTACGGTTAATGACGCGACGATACAGATCGTTCAGGTCAGAAGTCGCGAAACGACCGCCATCCAGCGGAACCAGCGGACGCAGATCTGGCGGCAGAACCGGCAGAACGGTCAGGATCATCCACTCCGGCTTGTTGCCAGACTGGACGAAGGCTTCCAGCAGTTTGATACGCTTGGTCAGCTTCTTACGCTTGGTTTCGGAGTTGGTTTCGTTCAGCTCTTCGCGCAGAGTTTCACACTCTTGCTCCAGATCCATGCTCTTCAGCAGGGCCTGGATAGCTTCCGCACCCATCTTCGCGTCAAATTCGTCACCGAACTCTTCCAGCGCATCCAGATACTGTTCTTCAGTCAGGATCTGCTGGCGTTCCAGGTTGGTCATACCGCCTTCGATAACCACATAGGATTCGAAGTACAGCACGCGTTCGATATCGCGCAGCGGCATATCGAGCAGCAGGCCGATACGGGACGGCAGAGACTTCAGGAACCAGATGTGGGCGGTCGGAGACGCCAGCTCGATGTGACCCATACGCTCACGGCGCACTTTAGTCTGGGTCACTTCAACGCCGCACTTCTCACAGATCACACCGCGGTGTTTCAGGCGCTTGTACTTACCGCACAGGCACTCGTAGTCTTTTACTGGCCCGAAAATACGCGCACAGAAAAGGCCGTCACGCTCAGGTTTGAACGTACGGTAGTTAATGGTTTCCGGCTTTTTAACTTCACCAAAAGACCATGAACGGATCATGTCTGGCGATGCCAGAGCAATTTTGATCGCATCAAACTCTTCGGTTTTAGTTTGCGCTTTCAGAAACTTTAATAAGTCTTTCACGGATTTGCTCCCGTCGGAGTTAGCACAATCTGGCGCCGGGTCTTACCCCGGCACCAGTGACCTGTTTGAGCGAGAGTTACTCGTCTTCCAGTTCGATGTTGATGCCCAGCGAGCGAATCTCTTTCAACAGTACGTTGAAGGATTCCGGCATGCCCGGTTCCATCTGATGGTTGCCGTCCACGATGTTCTTATACATCTTAGTACGGCCGTTCACGTCATCAGACTTAACGGTGAGCATTTCCTGCAGGGTGTATGCTGCGCCATATGCTTCCAGCGCCCACACTTCCATCTCCCCGAAGCGCTGACCACCGAACTGCGCCTTACCACCCAGCGGCTGCTGAGTAACCAGGCTGTAAGAACCGGTAGAACGCGCATGCATCTTGTCATCAACCAGGTGGTTCAGTTTCAGCATGTACATGTAGCCAACGGTAACCTGGCGCTCGAATTGCTCACCGGTACGACCGTCGAACAGGGTGATCTGGCCGGAAGTCGGCAGGCCACCAAGCTGTAACAGTTCCTTGATTTCAGACTCTTTCGCACCGTCGAAGACCGGCGTTGCGATCGGCATACCTTTTTTCAGGTTTTCAGCGAGACGCATAACTTCTTCGTCAGTGAAGGTATTCAGATCAACCTTCTGACGCACGTCGGTGCCCAGATCGTAGGCACGCTGGATGAATTCGCGCAGTTTGGCGACTTCCTGCTGCTGTTTCAGCATGGCGTTGATTTTCTCGCCAATACCTTTCGCAGCCATACCCAGGTGAGTTTCCAGGATCTGACCGATGTTCATACGAGACGGTACGCCCAGCGGGTTCAGTACGATGTCAACCGGCGTGCCGTTTTCATCGTAAGGCATATCTTCGATCGGGTTGATCTTAGAGATAACACCCTTGTTACCGTGACGACCTGCCATTTTGTCACCAGGCTGAATCTGACGTTTAACGGCCAGATACACTTTGACAATCTTCAGCACGCCCGGTGCCAGATCGTCGCCCTGAGTGATTTTGCGGCGTTTCGCTTCGAGTTTTTTCTCGAACTCGTGTTTCAGTTCGTCGTACTGCTCAGCCAGCTGTTCCAGCTGATTCTGTTTCTCTTCGTCGGTCAGGCCCAGTTCCAGCCAGCGATCGCGCGGCAGCTTATCGAGCTTCTCAGCTTCGATACCGCCGGAGACCAGCACCGCGTAGATACGACCAAACAGGCCAGCTTCGAGGATCTGCAGTTCTTCAGACAGGTCTTTCTTCGCCTGTTTGAGCTGCATCTCTTCGATTTCCAGCGCACGTTTGTCTTTTTCTACGCCGTCGCGGGTAAAGACCTGAACGTCGATAATGGTACCGGAGACACCGTTTGGTACGCGCAGGGAAGAGTCTTTAACGTCAGACGCTTTCTCACCGAAGATCGCACGCAGCAGTTTCTCTTCCGGCGTCAGCTGGGTTTCACCTTTCGGCGTTACCTTACCAACCAGAATATCGCCACCGGTCACTTCCGCGCCGATATAAACGATACCGGATTCATCCAGTTTAGAGAGCGCAGCTTCACCCACGTTCGGGATGTCGGCGGTGATCTCTTCCGGCCCCAGCTTGGTGTCACGAGACACGCACGCCAGTTCCTGAATGTGGATGGTGGTAAAACGGTCTTCCTGGACAACACGCTCGGAAACGAGGATGGAGTCTTCGAAGTTGTAACCGTTCCACGGCATGAACGCGACGCGCATGTTCTGACCGAGCGCCAGTTCACCGAGGTCGGTAGACGGGCCGTCAGCCAGCACGTCACCGCGCTCAATCGGCTCACCCAGAGAGACACACGGCATCTGGTTGATGCAGGTGTTCTGGTTAGAACGGGTGTACTTGGTCAGGTTATAGATGTCGATACCGGCTTCGCCCGGGTACATCTCGTCTTCGTTAACTTTGATAACGATACGGGAAGCATCCACGTACTGAACGGTACCGCCACGTTTAGCGACCGCAGTTACACCGGAGTCAACGGCAACAGCACGTTCCATACCGGTACCAACCAGCGGCTTATCAGCGCGCAGAGTCGGAACGGCCTGACGTTGCATGTTCGCACCCATCAATGCACGGTTGGCGTCATCGTGTTCCAGGAACGGGATCAGGGACGCACCGACGGATACCACCTGCTGGGTGGATACGTCCATGTAGTCAACCTGGTCGCGGCTGAACAAGCTGGATTCGCCTTTACTACGGCAGGTAACCAGATCTTCTACAAAGTGGCCTTCGTCATCCAGGTTGGAGTTCGCCTGAGCAATAACGTAGTTGCCTTCTTCGATAGCAGACAGGTAATGAATTTCGTCGGTTACAACACCGTCAGTCACTTTACGGTACGGGGTCTCGAGGAAACCGTATTCGTTCGTCTGTGCGTACACGGACAGAGAGTTGATCAGACCGATGTTCGGACCTTCAGGCGTTTCGATTGGACATACGCGACCGTAGTGGGTCGGGTGTACGTCTCGAACTTCAAAGCCTGCGCGTTCACGGGTCAGACCGCCCGGGCCGAGTGCGGAGATACGACGTTTGTGCGTAATCTCAGACAGCGGGTTGTTCTGGTCCATAAACTGAGACAGCTGGCTGGAGCCAAAGAACTCTTTCACTGCCGCAGAAATCGGCTTGGCGTTGATCATATCCTGAGGCATCAGGGTATCCAGATCGCCCAGAGACAGACGCTCTTTCACCGCACGCTCTACGCGGACCAGGCCAACGCGGAACTGGTTTTCCGCCATTTCGCCAACGGAACGGATACGACGGTTGCCGAGGTGGTCGATATCATCGACTTCGCCTTTACCGTTACGGATATCGATGAGCTTCTTCATCACTTCGATGATGTCTTCTTTGCTCAGGATACCGGAACCTTCGATTTCGTCGCGCAGCAGAGAACGGTTGAACTTCATACGACCTACCGCGGACAGATCGTAGCGGTCTTCGGAGAAGAACAGGTTCTCGAACAGGCTTTCAGCCGCTTCACGAGTCGGCGGCTCACCTGGGCGCATCATGCGGTAGATTTCTACCAGCGCGCTCAGACGGTCGTTGGTCGGGTCGACGCGTACAGTCTCAGAGATGTACGGACCGTGATCCAGATCGTTGGTGAACAGCGTTTCGATACGCTTATGGCCAGACTGGCTCAGCTTGGCCAGCAGATCCAGGCTCAGCTCCATGTTCGCCGGGCAGATCAGCTCGCCAGTAGATTCGTCAACATAGTCTTTAGAGGCAACTTTGCCAGCGATGTACTCAACCGGAACTTCGATATGTTTGATATCGTCTTTTTCCAGCTGGCGAATATGACGTGCGGTGATGCGACGCCCTTTCTCAACATACACTTTACCGTTCGCTTCGATGTCGAAGGAGGCGGTTTCGCCGCGCAGACGCTCCGGTACCAGTTCCATCTGCAGCTTGTTATCGCGAATTTCAAAGACCACTTTCTCGAAGAACAGGTCAAGGATCTGCTCAGTGGTGTAATTCAGCGCGCGCAGGATGATGGTAGCCGGCAGCTTACGACGACGGTCGATACGGACAAACAGGTTGTCTTTCGGGTCGAACTCGAAGTCCAGCCAGGAGCCACGGTAAGGAATGATACGTGCGTTATACAGGACCTTACCGGAAGAGTGGGTCTTACCTTTGTCACTGTCAAAGAAGACGCCCGGGCTACGGTGCAGCTGAGAAACGATAACGCGCTCGGTACCGTTGATAACGAAGGTACCGTTGTCGGTCATGAGCGGAATTTCGCCCATGTAGACTTCTTGCTCTTTAATGTCTTTAACGGTGCCTTCCGGCGCTTCGCGCTCGTAGATCACCAGACGCAGTTTGACGCGCAGCGGTGCCGAGTAGGTCACGCCACGGATCTGACATTCTTTAACGTCAAAAACCGGTTCGCCCAGACGGTAGCTGACGTATTGCAGCTCAGAGTTACCGCTGTAGCTTTTAATCGGGAATACGGAACGGAAAGCTGCTTCCAGACCATACTGCCCTTCAGGATCTTGCTCGATGAACTTCTGAAACGAGTCAAGCTGGATAGAAAGGAGATAAGGTATGTCCAGAACCTGCGGACGTTTACCAAAATCCTTACGAATACGTTTTTTCTCGGTATAGGAGTAAACCATAGGGTTCCTCAGCTCGCTGACAAGTCGACCCATCTGCCCACATAAGGCAGTTTTTTATGCAACACTATTTTGTTGACCGGAAAATGGAACACTTTCCGCAATACCTGTTTCTATCACGCTTAAACCATTTCATTGCGATTTACACAGCTCAGGAGCCCTAACCTGTCGCAGTATATTAAGTCGTCTATAGAAACAAGCATTGTCAGGACAACCAGTAGTCAAACAGTGTGAAATTCTACTGGCGCCTTACAGCGCAAAAAGGCTGGTGACTAAAAAGTCACCAGCCATCAGCCTGATTTCTCAGGCTGCAACCGGAAAGGTTGGCTTATTTAACTTCAACTTCAGCGCCAGCTTCTTCCAGAGATTTTTTCAGTGCTTCAGCGTCATCTTTGCTCACGCCTTCTTTCAGAGCGGCCGGAGCAGATTCTACCAGGTCTTTAGCTTCTTTCAGACCCAGGCCAGTTGCGCCACGTACTGCTTTGATAACGGCAACTTTGTTAGCGCCGATACCTTTCAGAATTACGTCGAATTCAGTTTTTTCTTCAGCAGCTTCAACCGGGCCAGCAGCTACAGCTACAGCAGCAGCAGCGGAAACACCGAATTTTTCTTCCATTGCAGAGATCAGCTCAACAACGTCCATTACGGACATAGCGGATACTGCTTCAATGATTTGATCTTTAGTGATAGACATTTAAATTGTTCCTGAATATCAGAATAAGTTTATACGTAAGCGAATGCTTTACAAAGACAACTGCGATTAAGCAGCTTCTTTCGCATCGCGTACAGCAGCCAGAGTGCGAACCAGTTTGCCAGCCGAAGCTTCTTTCATGGTTGCCATCAGGCGTGCAATTGCTTCTTCGTAGGTCGGCAGAGTTGCCAGGCGGTCGATTTGCGACGCCGGGATCAGCTCACCTTCAAAGGCTGCGGCTTTGACCTCAAATTTTGCATTCGCTTTCGCGAACTCTTTGAACAGACGAGCGGCAGCGCCCGGGTGTTCCATAGAGTATGCAATCAGGGTCGGACCAACAAACGTGTCTTTCAGGCACTCGAAAGGAGTACCTTCAACGACGCGGCGCAGCAGGGTGTTGCGAACAACACGCATGTATACGCCAGCTTCACGACCTGCTTTACGCAGTTCAGTCATTTTGTCTACAGTCACGCCACGGGAATCCGCAACTACTGCAGACAGCGCGCCTTTGGCTACTTCGCTGACTTCAGCAACAATCGCTTGTTTGTCTTGAAGATTTAAAGCCATTAGCTTTGCTCCTGGATGTTTGCCAGAGCTCATGCTCCGGAACTCACTTCACTCGACTCAAAGAGAAGAGCGTCTTAATACGGTGAGCAGAAACAAGCCAGAGTATCCAAAAATAATCTTAGCGTTCTGTCACCGTCTACGCAGGGCATTAAGTCTCTTGCGAAACACCTGCGGTCTTCGACGGAGGCCTGGATAGGCCAGGCTCCAACGAACAAATCTTGTCTATCCGTCGCTATTCAATCTGTGGCGGCATTGACTGCCTTCGTTCACACCAGTCACATAGTTAACTATGCTCCAGGCGACTCACTCAGTTGTCGCCTTGCCACAGCCTGAATATCTCGGCTATACGTCTGCTATAAGCAGAATACGTGGGGGTAAGATTGTAGACAAATTCACCGCCCACGTAAAGCTAATCTTAGTTCGCAGAAGCGCTCAGACCAGCCTGATCAACGGCAACGCCAGCACCCATGGTGGTGGAGATGCTGATTTTCTTGATGTACACGCCTTTAGCCTGAGTCGGTTTTGCTTTTTTCAGCGCAACCAGCAGAGCTTCCAGGTTTTCTTTCAGTTTATCAGCGTCAAAATCCACTTTACCGATGGTGGTGTGGATGATGCCGTTTTTGTCGTTACGGTAACGAACCTGACCTGCTTTAGCGTTCTTAACCGCTTCAGCAACGTTCGGCGTTACGGTACCCACTTTCGGGTTTGGCATCAGGCCGCGCGGACCCAGAACCTGGCCCAGCTGGCCAACAACGCGCATTGCATCCGGGGAAGCAATAACAACGTCAAAGTTCATTTCGCCTTTTTTGATCTGGTCAGCCAGATCTTCCATACCTACCAGCTCTGCGCCAGCAGCTTTAGCTGCTTCAGCGTTCGGGCCCTGGGCAAATACGGCTACGCGAACTGAACGGCCAGTACCGTGCGGCAGTACGGTCGCGCCGCGGACGTTCTGGTCAGATTTACGCGCGTCGATGCCGAGGTTAACGGCAACATCAACGCTTTCAACGAACTTAGCAGTAGCCAGTTCTTTCAGCAGAGAGATGGCTTCGTTGATGTCGTACTGTTTGGTCGCATCAACTTTGTCACGAATCACGGACATGCGCTTGGTCAGTTTAGCCATTTCTTAGTCCTCCACTACCAGGCCCATGGAACGTGCAGTACCTTCAATGGAGCGAGTCATCGCTTCAATGTCGGAACCAGTCATGTCGGCAGCTTTGGTCTGCGCGATTTCCTGCAGCTGAGCGCGGGAAATTTTACCTACTTTGTCTTTGTTCGGTTTACCGGAACCAGACTTGATACCAGCCGCTTTTTTCAGCAGAACTGCTGCCGGCGGAGTTTTGGTAACGAAGGTGAAAGAACGGTCAGCGTAAACGGTAATAACAACCGGGATCGGCAGACCTTTTTCCAGGGATTCAGTTTTTGCGTTGAACGCTTTGCAGAATTCCATGATGTTCACACCCTGCTGACCCAGTGCTGGACCAACCGGCGGACTCGGGTTTGCCATACCAGCTGCAACCTGCAGCTTGACATAGGCTTGTACTTTCTTAGCCATGTAAATTTCCTCGTTTGGGTGTAGCGCCTAAAAAGGCTCCCCGTGATAAATATCGCTTTATGGGAATCAGACCCATAAAAACAAAAGGCGCGAAATTGTATGTCAATTCCGCGCCTCATGCAACGATTAAAACGTTGCTTTTTTGATCGGCTGTTAGGCTTTTTCTACCTGAGCGAAGTCCAGCTCAACCGGCGTCGCACGACCGAAGATAGAAACGGACACTTTCAGACGAGACTTCTCGTAGTCCACTTCTTCAACCACACCGTTAAAGTCGGCAAATGGACCGTCGCTAACGCGAACCATTTCACCCGGCTCAAACAGCGTTTTCGGCCGTGGCTTATCGCCAACCTGCTGCAGACGGTTCATGATCGCGTCGACTTCTTTGTCGCTGATCGGCGCCGGACGGTCAGATGTACCGCCGATGAAACCCATCACGCGCGGTACGCTGCGCACCAGGTGCCAGCTCGCGTCGTTCATCACCATCTGGACCAGCACGTAGCCCGGGAAGAATTTGCGTTCGCTTTTACGACGCTGGCCGCCGCGGATTTCGACCACTTCTTCGGTCGGCACCATGACTTCGCCAAACAACTCTTCCATATTGTGTAATTTGATATGTTCACGCAACGAGGTAGCTACGCGACCTTCAAAACCGGAAAACGCCTGAACGACGTACCAGCGTTTTTTAGGAGCTTCAGACATCTCAGAACCTCAGGCCAGTGATAAAGGATACCAGGCGAACCAGAATACCATCCAGTCCCCACAGGATCAGTGACATTACGGCAGTCACTGCGGCAACAATCAGCGTGGTATGCAACGTTTCCTGGCGAGTCGGCCAGATCACCTTGCGGACTTCGGTTCTCGCTTCACGAGCGAAGGCGACTGTCGCCTTACCTTTTGTCGTTAACAGCGCGACACCGCCCGCTGCAGCGATCAGAATCACTACAGCCAGCGCACGCACTGCCAGCATAATGTCACGATAAAGGAAGTTGCCGACGATGGCCACAACCAGCAGCACGACTACGATTGTCCACTTCATCGCTTCGAGGCCGCGCCCGCTCCCTTGAGCTTCGGTATTCGCACTCATAAACCAACCTGTCACAAGAATTCAGACAAATAACTTCACCCCGCATGAAATGCGAGGCGACCAAACCGAAATGCTCTGCTGCGTTTCGGACTTAACGCCCTCTTCAGAGCCTGTCTCAGCAATGATTATGACCCAAAAAATCACTGATGAGCCAGGTTCTGGTGTGAAAGCGTGCAAAAAGGGCATCAAATGATGCCCTTTTATTGCGCATTGCGTCAAATGTTATCAGCAATTAGCCGAGAACTTTAGCAACCACGCCCGCGCCAACGGTACGGCCACCTTCACGGATTGCGAAACGCAGACCGTCGTCCATCGCGATCGGGTGGATCAGGG